>CAZFDX010000037.1:0-1679 GCA_964518325.1 uncultured Alcaligenaceae bacterium
CTGGATTGACGTGTTGACGTGCTGTTGATGCTTCCGGCAGCCGGTTCGTGGTCCATGATGCGTGCCGCTTTGCCCCTTGCTCGACCGCTCTATTCCGCTTGTTTTTGCTCGTGGATTTTGAGCAGCAACCACTCCAACAACCAATCCAAGGTCCCTTGGGAAAGTTCACGCTGTTCCCTTGCGGGAATAAACTAGCTAATGCAAACGCCACAGCCCCTTTTACTCCACAACCACGAAACACAGTCAAGAAATTGGGCCGCCGTCAATCCAAACGGGAGTGGATACCCCACGGCAGGAAAATAGGCAGGGTCAAAAACATCGACATCCAAATCCACCACAATGCGCCTTTTCTTTTTGCATAATTTCTCGACTTGTTTCAAAACCCCCTTGCGATCGGAATGAATTTCTTGGGCCGAGAAAGTGGCAGCAAAATACCCCTGTACCGATTCGGGTTTCAAAAAAAGGTCGCGGTGCCCGATGTTAATGATCTCAGGTCGATTGGGACTCAATGAAAGGATAAAGTTACCATGATTGGGAGTCGTCGCATGAACACGGAGATTGTAAATGTCTAAATGAGCATCAAATTGTATCACAAGATCATCAGGACCGAGGGCCTCATAAACCGGTGCCACCCCCAGATGATTCCCTGCCAACCACAGCAAAAAATCTTCCTTATTCCAAATCGGCTCAATCGCTTTACGGGCTATCTCCCGCCAGCGAGATAGGCTCGCTTCGGTGGAGAAAGAGAGTTCCGTCATTTCGACCTTTTGACGATAGCAATCGGTCCGACAAGGACGGGTCTCTTCTTCGGCATCGGCGATAATTTCTCGAAGCCCATCGAAAAGCAATTGGGCACCTTCACTGGCTCCGGCGGAACCAAACGAATCGAACGGCAAACAAACGGCATGTGTTTTCATGCAGGTTTATCTTCGGAATTGGGAGGCTCCGGAGGAGGAGATTCCGCCGTTTTTTTTAAGCGACCATTTTCTAGAAGAACCCTTCGTAAGACAAATTCGATTTGGCCGTTGAGACTCCGCAGATCATCGTCGGCCCAACGCTGCATGGCATTGAGAATCTGCTCATCGATACGAAGTAAAAATGCCTTGCGAGCCACTCAATTGCTCCTTGCCATTATTTTTGAGACTCGGACTTTTCACAAAGAATCGAAAACGCATCCTGTTTTTATTTGCCCTGTCGAAGGGGCGTTTTCAAAAAATCGACCAGTGTTGGAACGAGTTTTTCATGCAGGGGATGTTTGGGATCGGTATACACATCCAGTTGTTCCAAGTTGGTTTTCCCTTTGGTTTTTTTCAGGGTATGCCCCATCTCCTCGATCCAGACTCCTTGAGCTTTCGGGTTTGCTTGGCAGAGCAATTTGTAATCGGTCTGCTTCACTTGTAAATCGCTACCCCCCCCACTATGAGGATGGGCATTGTGAGGGTTGCGATCTCTTTGGCGGGATCGATTTGGAAAGAATCGATGAGATATTGTTGCACGCTCTCCCGATACAGGAAATTCAACTCCTTGGGAACATCGGGCACTTTCTTTCCCGAAGCCAATTGTTGAAGAATCGCGTTGTTTCTTTCTTTCCAGTCGTCCCGCAATTGAGCATCGAGTTGTTCCTTCAGTAACTCGTGCAAAGGTCGGCCGGTCCCACAAAGAGAAACAAAGGCATACCA
>CAZFDX010000038.1:0-3391 GCA_964518325.1 uncultured Alcaligenaceae bacterium
GTATTGGAAAGCCGTATTGCCAACACCGTCATCGAAAAGTTTTCGGATTCGTTATTGGGATGTTCCCGCCCCAAATTCAAAAAGGTCTGCCGATCGATCTTCAGCTCTTGCATAAAGTTCGAGAAATAATAATCGATCATGCCTGCGGGGAAAGCATCATTCCCTGCCGGAACCGGCGTATGCGTTGTGAAGCAGGTGCCCGCTTTCACTGCCTCAAGGGCGGTTGCAAAATCGTGCCCGTTTTCTTGCACCTTTTGACGAATTCGCTCTAACCCCACGAAGGCAGCATGCCCTTCATTCATATGGCACACCGTGGGTTCTTTGCCCAGCGCCCGCAATGCCCGTAACCCACCGATGCCTAAAACAATCTCTTGTTGAATCCGTGTATTCAAATCCCCGCCGTACAATTGGGCGGTAATAGCTCGATCCTCGGGGGAGTTTTGTGGGATATTGCAGTCGAGCAAATACAACGGGACCCGTCCCACTTGAATGCGCCAAACCCGTGCGGAAACCTCGCGGCCCGGAAAGGGAACTTTGATAATCAGCGTATTCCCATTGCTATCGTGCTCTTCAATCAAAGGGAGAGTGAAGAAATCGTTTTCGGGGTATCGCTCTTGTTGCCAACCATCGATATTCAAATACTGGCGGAAGTAACCTTCGCGGTACATCAGACTGACACCCATCAAGGTCATGCCGAGATCGCTGGCACTTTTGAGATGATCCCCTGCCAGAACCCCAAGGCCGCCTGAATAAACAGGTACCGATTCGTTGATGCCAAACTCTGCGGAGAAGTAGGCGATCCGAAGGTTGGTGTTTCGCCCGTGATTTTCGGAAAACCAAGTGGGCGCGTTCATATAGTCGGTAAACGATTTATTTACCCGATCCAGATGCGCTAAAAACCCATCATCTTTTGCGAGCGCATCGATTCGTGCTTGTTGAATCCCACCGAGCAGGCGAATGGGCGAATGATCGAGTTTGTGGAATAACTCGGGATCGATCCGTCGAAACAAGGCTACGGCATCTGCGTTCCAACACCACCAGAGGTTGTAAGCCAACTGTGAAAGGGAACTCAGGCGTTCCGGAAGACGTGGTAGCACAGTAAACGTCCGAATAGGCCGATTTGCCATCTCGAAACCTCACAGAAGAATGAAATAACTTCATTACTAGATTAGGGCTTACGTTCTGTTTTACAAAGAGATATTGCAGAAAATTTCGTCTCCCCGAATGTTCTCCCATCTCGTTCAGACGGGCGCTAGACGATAGGGCGCCGGAAGCGAAGACGCTAGACGCTGGAAGCGAAGACGTTGGAAGCGGAGTGCTTGTCGGAAGGCGAACCATCCCCGTTATGGCAATCCCATCCACCATCCTCCAGATCGAGAACGAATTTTTCCGAATTTTCTGTAATGGGAACCCTCACCGTTATGGCAATCCCATCTACCATCCCCCAGATCGAGAACGAGGTCGGTTGCACCTGAGGGGTTCTGGTTGATTATGAATCGTCTTCGTCTTGGAAATTTTTCAGACCTATTTCCCCGATAATGCCCAAAAAGGTAGTGCGACACTCCGGACAGGTGATGAGATGAGAATTCAGTAACACGTCTCGTTTTCCCGAGCGACGCTCGACATGGCGTGAGGCGGGTCGGAGTTTGCCGAATAAAAAATCGCGCCAAAATTCTAGGCGTTCTTTGAGTCTCAGCGGGGAGTTTTTGAATCGATAAATTTGCTCATCGATATAAAGTTCGTAGCCCCCCCCCCTGAGGATAGAGCGTTGACGTAACCGAAGGACGCTCTCGCGACCGATCGTTTGTTGATTGAAGATAATGCCATCTTCACAAATCAGTAACGTGCTGGGTTCCCCTTCTTCTTTTCGTAGATCGGTTCCGAATTGCACAAGAAGCAAATTCGGATGCTCTGCTAAAAACTCCCCCCCCAAGGCCGGATACCGTGCTAAATCGAACACAGTCGCGGCGGACCCCATGCGCATCCAAGGGCGGGTATTTCGCAGCTCATGAAGGACATACAATCGGGAAATACCCCTGACATCTTCCGAAGCCATTGCCTCCCCCAAATTCGGACAGGCTCGACCAAGGTCACGAAGATCAAGGGGCGTCAATCCTGCACGAAAAGCCTGTGCAATCAACAAAACACGCAATCGGGAACGAGATTCTGCCTTGTTTTCGGCTCGCAGCTCTAACAAAGTGGCTTCTAACACACTCAACGGGATCAACCCCTCTAAGCAATCGCATGCTAATCTCGCTAAGGGAAGTAAGGGGTCTTGCTCAGTTTGGATGGCATCGCGAAATTGTAGCTCTACGAGTAATTGCAATTCTAAAACCGAGGTGTTGGGCTTTCGCAAATTGGCAAGCATTTTTTCCAACAGGCTTTCGCGAACTTCGGGGGTCCCATGCTTTAGACTCACACACAAAAGCCCCGTTACAAAGCGGCTACTTGTTTCATGGTCTTCTAAAAATTCCCAAGCATGATCGACCGCCCGATCCGTAGACGGTAGCAACTGATCCCAGCGACTTCGCACCCAATAATAGGACAGCAAAGCCACTAAAACGAGCATGGCTGCAAGGAGAAAAGGGGGCGCCATTCTGCGATCGGCAATCGAGGCAGCAAGCACAGCCAAGCAAAGTAACGGGAAACACCACAGCCACACGATCCCCCGACGGGTCAAGGGAATTTCCGGTTCTGGGCGATGATAAGAGGTCAGGTCTTTCCCTTGAATTTTCAAATGGGTTAACAAGCCCTCTTCTTTTACTTCGATGCGGTAATCATCCCATTCAATGGTTCCCCCTGCGGCAAAAACATAAGGTCGCCGAGGAAGGGCATGGGAAGCAGGCACTAACGCAAAACAGGTGGGGCATAAACTCCCTCGGGTGCGGATCGCTTGTTCCCGAAGGTGAGCCTGCGATTGCAAATCGTTCCGATCCAAGGCGAGCAGAATGCGATTCAGCCGATGCGGCCCCGCTTCGGGATCGATCGTTTTGGCCAAGTGAGTTGCCTTCTCTAGGTAGGAACGATCGTTCATTCGTTGGGACAAAGCAACCCAAGAGGTAATCGCCTCCCAAGGTTCCCGAACTTTCTCACCGTCGTAAAGAAGCCGATGTTCCAACCACAGGTGTTGAACAAGTTCTTCTGGTATGAGACGAATTCCGCAACGCGGACACGACTTTTCGTTGACTTGTTTGAGTTTCGCAATCCGCTTTTGAATCTCGGGGCGGGAACAAATTTCTTGTAGTGATTGCAACCGATGTACAGCAGCATCGGGGTTGAGTTTTCTGATGAACGAATCGAGAAGCCTTGGAACCAATTCGTGTTCTAAGGATAAGGATTCGAGGAGTTTTTGGGCGGCTCGTTTTCGCAATGACGAGGGGAGCCTTTTGCC
>CAZFDX010000039.1:0-4363 GCA_964518325.1 uncultured Alcaligenaceae bacterium
GTATGTGCCTCGGGCCGTTTGGAAATTGAGGTGCGCTCCTTTTGTGATGAATTGATCGGCCAAGGAAAACGACCCACCGAAGAAGGGAGAATTCCCTTTTGGTCAGATTGGTTTGGGAGAATGGTCTCATGGGAAGGGAGCCAGCAAACAATCGAAAGTGAATCGAGCATACCAAGGATCGAAGAATTTCAACATATTTATCTGTTGGCTCAACGAGACTTGCGCTTGGCATTGGTGCGAGAAAAACAACTGTTTGCCCAACAAGCACAGACGAACGAATATCGAAACGCCCTTCGTATTCAGCACCAACAGCGTGAAATCCCCCGAGTCTACCCTGAACCGATTAATCCACTGCCGCCGATCCCGAAGAAAATGGGAATCGTCGGGGGGGGGGAAATCGGCTCGAGCTTGGCGTTACATTGGGCCGAACGGGGCCATGAAGTGATCGTTCATGAAGCCACTCCCAGCACGGCGGAAAATGCTCAACGCCGTCTTGAAAAGGGGATTCAAGATCGCATCGCTCGGAAAAGGTGTACCCCACTCGAAGGGGATCGGATTCGTAAAAAGCTCACGGTCACCTCGCAATGGACTGGTTTCGAGAATGTCGATTTTGCCGTAGAAAGTGCCGAGGAAGATGTCGGCGTCAAAAAGAATTTGCTGGCAAAACTCGAAAGTCTGCTGCGCCCCCGCGTGCTGATTGCCACGACCAGTACCCATGTGTTGATTGAATCGCTGCAAAACGAAATGAATCGCCCCAGTCGCTTGGCAGGTTTTCATCTGATTGAACCACAAAGCAACCTCGTGGAATTAGTTCGAGGCCCCCTGACCGATTCTGGTACGATCGCTGCTTTAGCGTGGTGGGGAAACCATTGGGATTTTCAGGTCGCGCAAGTGGGGGATCGGGTCGGGCGCTTAGCTTGGCGAGTCCGCATGGCTTACCTTTCCGAGGGGGTCCATCTCGTGGCCGAAGGGCTTGACCCCGCTGCGGTCGATCAGCAAGCACGGCGATTTGGTTTTCGGCGGGGTCCTTTAGAATGGTGCGATGAATTGGGTTTCGATCGCCTAGCGTTGCAGGCGGAGCAATTTCAACTGGCTTCGGGCGATTATTCTTTTGCTCGCAACTTGCTCTTCGAGCGGTTTTTGCCCTTTGGCTTTTTAGGCAAACAAAATGGCGAAGGGTTCTATCGCTATCGGGGCGAGCGCAAACGATACAACGAGATTGCCCGCATGTTAGCTTGGAACGATCTCGATGAAGGCTGTAAACCCTGCTACATCCATCGTGTGGATCAGGCCAACGCCGAGGGATTCCAACGCTTGCTTCTTCGGGTGATTAATGAAGCCGCCTCGGGCTTGAGCGAGGAACCGGAAGCCTCACCCTTAACGATCGATGCCGTACTCGTCAAATCATTAGGATTCCCCTCCGCACAAGGGGGACCTTTACGTTTTGCCGATGATCTTGGCATCCTCGGGATCGTGGATCGCTTAGCATCCTATGCCGAACGATATGGTTCCCGTCTCTCACCGTGTGATGAATTACTCCGACGGGCCGAAGCCAGCGAGGGATTTTATGCCCCCATTTCTTCTTCTCAAGAGATTCTCAAACGATCTCAAGCCGCTTAAGGATTCTGGTTTCAAGGGGGGGGATATTCAATGCCTGATGCTCAATCACGGATCCTCCGTGATGTATATCGTTGTTCTATCCTTAATTTGGGATAAACCGGAATCGATGCTATGGGATAAACCCGAATCGATCCATCATCTGGGCTTGGATCATTCGATAAATTAACTTGATTGGCCTGCGAGGCCTGATTAGCTCTGCGAGGCCTGATTGGCCCACTACGCTTGATTCGCCTGTTTCTGGAAAAAGGTTCGGCATGACTCTCCACACTTTGGTGATACTCAGTTCTCACGATTATAACTGGGGTCGATTTGCCCAAATCGAGTTTAATCTCATTGCGAAACAATGGGGGATACCTTGGCATGCGGAATCCTATGCGATTGCCGATTCTCCTGCTAAACCTTTGAAGGGTTCCTGCTCACCTGAAGTGAAAAAGCATTTTCAACTCAAACTCCCTGCCACGAGTCCCGAGTTGGTTCGGTTGCCTCGATCTTTCGATGTGACCCAAGCGACCTCGGCAGAGCGGATCGTTGCCCTTTCCGAGAAGGTACATCGCCCGATTGTGCAAAGCCGATTTCCCGAATTGTTGGATCGGGTGCTGTTTTGGAACATCGAAGAAGGAGCGAACGCTTTTGGTCAAATTTCCTCAGCGGTTTCGGGATTCATTGCTCAGCTATTGGGGGGGACCGAACAAGGGCCGAGCGAACCGGTGTCTGCGGAACCCGTAATTTCCAATAAGAGGAAGGGGACCGTGAAAATCGGTCGCGAGACCAAAGGACGAAAAGGCAAAGGGGTTACCCTCGTTTGGGAAATCCCGCTCGATGAAACAGGGATTGCCGAACTCGCAAAGGATTTGAAAGCGAAATGTGGTTCGGGGGGGACCGTGAAAGAGGGCATCATCGAAATACAGGGCGAACATCGCGATCGGATCGCTCAATATCTCCAATCGTTGGGTTATCAGGTAAAACGAGTGGGGGGCTAGCTAGAGCCTCAATATGAGTGGGTGTGTTGTCGAGGATGCCGTATCCTCAGCGGGAGAAAAAGCATCAACAACGATTCGGATTTGTCAGCGCGATACCCCCTCAGGATTTGTTCTGGATTCTAAGGGGGTCACTTTAATCGGGCTTCAAATTGAGCTAATCCCTCTTGATAGTGCGCTCTCCAATCGGTTCGGGGAGAGACGGTCCCTTTGAGTTTCACCAAATGAGCCACGGCATCGGCGACGGTAAAAGGTGTGGGGATTCCCTTTTCCCGACGGGCTTTTTGCTCGGCCCCTGCAAGGGCCAACACGGCGGCCCCAAGGGCTGGACCTTCTTCCGATTCCAGACGTTCGACCGAGCGATTCAACACACTAGCCAAAATTTCGAGCATGAGTTCACTTCGGGCAATCCCTCCCGAGACAGTGATGCGAGTGATTTTTTGGCCAGCGTTTTCGTGTTCGCGCACCGCCAGCCCAATGAGGTACGCCAACGATTCCAAAGCCGCCCGATAGCGTGTGGCCAAATCGCTTGGCTCGTGCGGGAACCATTCCACCCGTGGTTTTTCGATCCCAATCGAAGGTTCCGTTAAAACGAATGGCAAAACCGAAACCCCTTGGCAGCGAGGGGGCAGGGCACGGGCAGCGCTTTCGAGTTTGGCCCAATCGGGATTTTTTCCAAGCACACGATCGAGAAATTGTGCCCCATTGCTGTAACATCGCATCCACAACCAAGGACCCCAGTTCAATTTCATGGCATCTAGGGTCGAATTGCGTGGGGCCGCAGCAGCCGGGGAGTTCACCACCGCCGAATTTCCTAAAATCACGGCCACATGACCCGAATCGGTTGCCCCCCCCCCCACTAATCCAGCCGCTTGATCGTCTAAGGTTGGATAAATCTCGGGCCGAACCTCTTCCGGTAAATGGCAATCGTAAGCAATCGATTCACTGAGCTGACCCAAGGGAATGGTATAATCGCTGTGAATGGTCGGTAATTGCTGCCAAGCCAGTTGCCGATATTCCGGATTCGCAAGGGCTTCGAGCATCTCTTGGCACCAACGATTCTTCTCGAAGTTCATAATGCCTGTAGAAGCGGCAGACGAGATACTCGTGACCGAGAAATTACCGGTTAAATATCCCGCAGCTAAAGGGCCATGCAACAAAATCTTATAGGTATTTAACCATTGGGTATGACTGAGCGTGACCTCATCCTTGATGAGGTGCGACAAAGAGTAGCGTACTGCCCAAGGGCCACCTAAAAGCTCTTGGACGCGGGCAGCTCCCCCTAATCGTTGCAGGCCTAATTTGTGATATTCTGCCAAAGTTTGATCGTTCCAACAAATTGCCCGTCGGATCGGATTCCCCAGTTTGTCAACGCGACCCGCCGAGTGATGCGTTGCAGAAATTCCCCCAGCGACCCAGTCATTCAATCGCCCTTTCTGACGCAGTTGATGGGCCAAAGAACGGGTGGTGGCTCGGGCTTGTCCTTCGAGGAGCATCAGATTTAATTCCGAGACCCCGTCTTCCGTCCAAAGATCGGTTGGAAAGCGGACTTCGGCCAATATCTGCCCCGAAAGGTCAAAGGCCAATCCTTTGACGGAACCTGTGGAAAAATCCCATCCCGTAATCACCGCTTGGGGTTTGAGACCTTGAATTGGCTCTGCCATGTTCCCTACCTGTAAGAATTCTCCATGCCAAGATAGGCTACGAACTTTTCAGTAAGTGTGAATGATTAGTAACACGAGAGGAAGCAACGAATCATTTATGAG
>CAZFDX010000040.1:0-6320 GCA_964518325.1 uncultured Alcaligenaceae bacterium
GAGACAGACTTGCTCGATCAGCGGCACATAATGAGATAACCCCGGAACAATCAGGTGGGGGATTTTGGCTTGATCGTCCCACCAGCGGATTTCCAAGGCTTCTTGCCAATGAGGCTCCGCTTCAAAAGCCTTGATCTCATCCGAATTCATCAGTCCCCCTTGTAGTTCTAAACTCAGCCGCGAGGTCTGAGAAAGTTGATTCGAGTATTTCGGGTCCGTCGTGCACAGGTATCTTTTGGCCGCCACATGTAATCGAATGGGGTCACACACCGCAGGCGGAAAGTATTGTTTCAAATACATCGCACCGCGCATTTCGTGTTGATCGTTTAGCCCCTGCGAGGTGAAGTTTTCAGGCAGATCATGCAGTAAATGTCCAAAATCGTGGAGCAAAGCTGCCACAACCATCTCAGGCGAGGCACCGGCATTCTGCGCCAAATAAGCCGTTTGCAGGGCATGTTGAAGTTCGGTGATTGGTTCACCGGCATAATATCCTCCCCCCCGCTCTGTTAATCGGTCAATTATTTCTGAAACAATGTTCATAGGTGAGACCCTTTTGGGAATCAGGGACGAATCGTGACTCGTTGACCTCGAATTGTTTGTGCCACTCGAAAAGCGTTTTCTGTTTCTTCTAGTGAAAATTCGGGTCCTAACAATGATTCAAAAGGATACCGCATGTGAAATTTCTCCAGAAAAATCAGGGCACTTCGTAAATCGAGAGGGTGATAATTATGAACCCCTGTTACCGTTACACATTTTCGAACTATTTTTTCCGGATCAAGCCCCGAACCGTTCAAAGGACTGACACTCCCTGCCAGAAGAATTTGTCCACCCATTCGGACTAATTCCAAAGAATTCTGAACGGCCTGTGTCACCCCCGCTAGTTCGAGCACCAAGTCGGGTCCATACCCCCGACAAACTTCCCGGGCCTGTTGGAGCCAGTTCGCCTCATTAGGATTGAAACTTCGTGTGGCCCCAAACTCAAGGGCTTTTGCACAACATGCTTCATCGGGATCGATCGCTAAAATCATCGGGGTGCCTAAAGCGTGGAGCATGGCACATGCGGTCAATCCCAACATCCCTGCCCCAATCACTGCCACCGAAGAAAACCCTGTTCTGGCAACACGCAACAGCCCTGCTACGGTCGCCGTCGAACAATTCGCAGAAGCTGCGAGCTGATCGGATAGCGAATCAGGCACGCGATAAACCACCGTATTTGGCTCTAAAATGAGCATATCCGCTAAACCGCCTCCTTCAGGTGATGCAGGTTGCGTGGTCGTATGACCATATTTTTTTAAGGCAACACATTTTTGCGGCAGATCATTTTGACAGAAATAGCAATGACGACACCCCACCACGATGGCCCAAGTCACCCGATCACCTTTCGCCAACGGTTGACCGGTCGCATCGACCGGAAGTGCATCGGGTCCAAATTCGCTAATTCTTCCAACGATTTCATGACCTAAAACCAATGGTGTTGGTTCCTGACGTTTTCCCATGTAAGTATGCAGATCACTTCGACATAAACTGCAACAGGTCACTTGAATCCGTATTTCTGCCCCCTTGGGAATCGGTACAGGTCGAGTCACAAACTCCAAGGGGCGTCCTGCACCATGAAATAGCACACTGCGAGCCATCTATTGCTCCCCGCCTGATGTGACTGCATGATTTGAAGAGAGAGAAGGGGTATTTCTCAAGCTCGAATGATGGAGAAAATATTGTCCACTCCCCAGGATAAAAACGATCGACGTGAATCCAACGACGGTATTGATTGATGCATAAAAATCGGCAAAGCCTTCGGCTGCAGTGAGAAAATTTTTGGCAACCATCACAATCACATATCCCAAATAACCAAAAGCATCGGCCAGATACATCAAATAACCCAAATTCCCCCGATCGCGTGTCATGGCAATGAGCCTCTCGAAGAGAGTGGTATGCACCGCAATATAGGGAAGATACAAACCGAGACCATTCACCACCATGAAGAGGAATGGGGAGATCATCCCCAAATGAAGCAAAAGATTTCCGAGCAAAAGCAAGGCAAACCCCAATAAGCAAATCACCAAGGAGAGGAAGAACGCAGTCCGGTTGTTGGTTACCAACACGACCGAGCCGCAAATCAGCAGCACACCCACCGAGACAATCACTTCGGAATAGCTGAACAATTGAGGGGTAATCGTCACCCCGAGCGACTTCCAAATTTCTGGAGCGAAATCGGCACGGATGCTTCTGAGAATCGTCACCAAGGTATACGCCACGACCAAGAGAATCAGCCCGAAACCATAGCGACGAAAAAACTCTTTTCGAGATTGGGCATTCATAGCAACCCGTTGGGAACGAGCGGATTGATCGGCCTCATTAGGTAATGGGATTTTCGATAACATCCCAGCAAATACTAACAAAAACGGGAAGAAAGCTCCCCCTGCGACGGCAGGCATCCAATCTTCGGGAACGCCCAAATCTAAGAAAAATCGGCCGACCGACTTCACAAAGCCATCCGCAGTAATGAAGCTGATACACAATACCGACGTGAGCAATTCGGTATTTCTCCGTCCTTCGAGGTAACGTAACACCAGACCAAAAATCATTCCCAAGGGAAGGCCATTGAAGAACATCCAAATGAAATTCCAAGGGCGGGCCGTCACGCCGAAGAGAATCAGAGATACCTCGGCGAGGAGGATAAAAAGAACCAACACAAGGGCACGGCGGTTTTCGCCTAATTCCGAGACCACACGAATACCAATAAATTTGGAAAGGGCATACCCCATTACTTGGGAAGTCACCAAAATGATTTTGAACTCGACCCCCAGCCACGATCCGCCTTCAAAAGTGGCCGCCGTGAAAGGTTTTCGGAAAGCGTACATGCAAAAGTACGTTCCAAAAGCCGCTATCATGCACCAGACAGTTAGGAAGATCGGATTTTGGAACCACCGAGTTAGAAAGGTCGGGATCACTCTCGAAAATCTCTCGAAAATCTCTGGGAAAGGCTCAACTCAATCATGCTTAGAATGTTAGTTCTTTTAAGAAACTGGTGTGTTAATCAGATGAAGAGGAATTGAAGTTCCCATGAGGATATATTTGCTTTTCGGTCACGGTCGGGAAAGTTTCTCTCGCCGATGGTCGATGGAATTGCGACAATAGAAATTTCGCCTGCTAAAGAGAATGCATCATGATCACAACCAGTTCTGGGCTGAAATACGAAGATACCATCGAAGGAACCGGTGAAGTGGCAGAAAAAGGCAAAACTGTTACCGTTCACTACACCGGAACACTCGATGACGGCAGCCAATTTGATAGTAGCATTGGGAGACAGCCTTTTTGTTTCCGACTCGGTGCAGGTCAAGTAATTAAAGGTTGGGATGAAGGAGTGGCAGGAATGAAGGTCGGCGGGACCCGTAAGCTCGTTATCCCCTCCGATCTGGGTTACGGCGATCGGGGCTATCCGGGTGTGATTCCCCCAAAAGCAACCTTGACGTTTGTCGTCGAATTATTGTCCGTCGGCTAATTCCACGAGGTCAGCATGAAATCGGTTGCCAATCCCCAAGAACATCTGTTAATTCGTGCCGCTCGTGGGGAAAAGGTGGAACGCACGCCTGTTTGGGCCATGAGGCAAGCTGGTCGATGGGACCCTGAATTCAATCGGGTGCGGGCAGGTCTGAGCTTCTACGAGTTTTCAGAAAACCCAGAGAAGGCGGCGGAAGCCTCTTTGTGTCCCCGTCGCTTCGGGGTGGATGGCATCATTCTATTTTATGATATTACCACTTTACCCGTTGCGACGGGGTTGCCCTTTCAACTTAAGCCGCCTGTTGTTCCCATGCAAGATCATCCCATTCGTTCCCTAGCCGATTTAGATAAACTGACCACACAGGTGGACCCGTCTCGTTATCATTATCTGCTGCGGCTGTTAGAAATCGTGCAGAGGGAACTTAATGGGGAATTACCCATTCTTGCTTTTGCGGGTGCTCCGTTTACCGTAGCGGCCTACTGCATTGGCACGGGTAAAAATCTCGATCAAACTCGGACCTTTGCCGCTGAGAATCCAAAAGTTTGGCGGCAACTCCTTGAAAAAATCTCGCGTGCCACGATCGATTTCCTCAATGAAATGACCCGTCGAGGAGCTGCACTGTATCAATTGTTCGATTCGTGGGCAGGGGAATTGACCCGTCAAGAATATCTTGATTGGGCCTATCCGTACCATGCCGAAATTCTTGCAGGCGCCAAACAAACCCCACGAATTTTATTCGTGAAAGAATGCCCTTACCTCGATTTGATGTGTCAATCGGGAGCCGACATCATCTCTCTCGGCGCCTGTCACGATTTAGCTCGGGCGAAGCGCGACTATCCTCATTTAGTTTTTCAAGGGAACGTCGATCAACAACTTCTCAAGACTGGTCCTATTGAAAAAATCGAAGCCGCCGTTGAGGAATGTCTTCGTGCAGGCCAGCAAGAAAAACATATTTTGAATCTCAATCATGGAGTGGATAAGGGAACCCCTCCAAGCCATTTCGAGGCCTTTATTCGAGCGGCCAAAAAACCAAGGTCATGATCTTTTCATCGGTTGAATAATATGCTCTGCAAAACGCTCCATTTCTTCCAACTGGGGGCTACATTGCAACAGCAAAAGGTTAACTCCCGCTGCTTCAAATGCACCAATTTGATCCAAGACTTTCTGAGGAGTACCGTATAACCCCGAGCGCAATCCTCGATTAGAAACGGAGTAATCCTCTAAAGAAACCTGTTGTTCCAATTGGGTTCCTGCAAGCCATTGCTGATAATTGTGATACCCTGCAGCAGATTGTTTGACGTTGGTAATACGTTCTAGTTCTTTTTGAACTTCTTGCTCGCGGGAACGAATAATCGTGTAACCGGCAATTCCAAAAATCATGGGAGGAAGGCCGAATTTTTCACGGCGGGTCCGCATATCGGCAATTTTGGCTGCGATTCGCTCAGGGGGATCGCCATGCATAACGTAGGCATCGCATGTTTTGGCGATGAGATTTTTTGCGGCTTCGGACTCGCCCCCTGCGTAAATCGTCGGTCGAGGTTGCGTCAGGGGTTTGGGCTGCAAAACATTATTCCGGATTCGATAGTATTTTCCTTCAAAACTAAAGCCATCGCGTTTCCACACATTATCCACAATCTCCAGCCATTCAGCGGTTCGAGCATAGCGATCATCGTGTTGTTCAAATTGGACACCATATTTCTCGGCTTCATCCTTCCACCAACTCGACACTACATTCAGAGAAAGACGGCCCCCCCCCCCGATGTGGTCGATGTTCGCTGCCTGTTTCGCCAACAATGCAGGGTTATGAAACGTCGGTCGGACTGCCACCATATACTCTAAGCGATTTGTCACTGCCATAAGGGCAGCGGCAGTACTCCAAGCATCCAACGACGGGGCGGCCTCGCCTTTAATATCATTCAAGTTTAACTCGGCAATCAAGCTGAGATCGAACCCGATTTGTTCGCTTCGGCAGGTTAATCGTTTGGTGTATTCCCAAGTCGCCTGCATATTCTCATCGTCTACATTACGCAGCCACCCGCCGAATACAGGCATCCAATATCCAAATCTCATTCTTATAACCCTTTGAGGTTGAAGCTATAGTTCGTTGGTTGGGCACCACACCAATCCGGTCACTGGGATTGTCTTTCTTTTAGCCCCTGTCAGGCGGGAGGGAGGAAGGAGGTCATTCTCTCATTCTCTCAATCATCGTTTTCTCAGACCGTCAGTCCCCTACGATCTCATTCTCTCAATCCATTTAGAATGACCTTCGCTTGACCGAGTTCGGGCTTTTCTGTTATGGTACTAACAATTTTGTTGATGGGCTAATTATGGATGCGATGACCTTTTTGGAAAATACGTCCAAACACACCGCACAGAAGTGGTATGTCGTTTTCGGCGACGAGGATTTTCTCAAGCGAAGGGTTATCCAAACTTTGACCGAACTGCTTCTCGAGGGTGTTGATCCCGAATATGCCCTCAGTCGACTTTCCGGAGAGGGATTGACCTTTCCGGACCTTCGTAATGAACTCGATAGCGTCTCTTTTTTTTCTTCCAAGCGGGTGGTGCTGCTTCAAGAAGCGGATTCGTTCGTGAGCAACAATCGCCCCTTGCTCGAAAAATATATGGCTCAACCTAGCGAAATCGGGATATTGATTTTGGAAATGAAATCGTTCCCTGCCACGACCAAGCTGGCCAAATTAACCCCCGATGCTGCACAAATCGCTTGTAAAACCCCCTCAGAATCAGCCGTGGCTTTGTGGATTAGTCGATGGGCAGAAACTCAGTATGGCAAATCGATCAGTCGTCCCACGGCCAATCG
>CAZFDX010000041.1:0-9847 GCA_964518325.1 uncultured Alcaligenaceae bacterium
CAAGAGCTTCAACCACACAATGCATGTTGGGAATGGCGCTTACCTAAAACCGGTCCAACCGGATAATCCCGATACCACAATTCCTATGATTCCCCCAACCGAGATTGTTAAACGACATAGCGGCGTCGCCTACAACCTCGCTCGCATTGCCACAGGCGAAGCGGCCGAGAAGCTCAAGAAAGCCATTGCAGAACATAAGGCGGATAAGAAGTAATTTGTGCAGAACACGCGGAGAAATATCATGCACAGGCTTGGAACATTGATAGTGATCCTAATAGGCCACGGTTCCCTTTCTGCATCCGAACCGTTTGCCATGGAATTCTTCGAGTCTCACGTTCTGCCATTCGTGAAAAAGCATTGTATCAGTTGCCACAACGCCGAAGAAGCCGAAGGGGGACTAGATATATCCCGTTTCCGGCAATGAGCTTGGCCATCGCTTCGGTATTGCCGCTGGCAGAGTGATAAAGAACCAAAATTTTTGCCATAATGGAATCCTTGGAGTTAGGGAAAATATTTGTATAGAGACGAGAAACACCACTGGCACTTATCAAGCCGATAAAATCAGTGCCACAAGACGAGCAAAACCACGATATTCCAGAGAAACAACAAGAGCTTTGACTGAACCAAAATAAAGTTCACTCTGCGTTGCACTTACCCCAAACTTCATCAGCCTGTGTGTCAGCAGATTTTCCTCGATGTTTTTGTTGGCTGCCCAATTGGTTTAGGGGTCTATGAAGAAGTAGCCTTCATGGTGGAATAAGGCGATTGACGCGGTCCGATCGATCATTATCGCGATCCTATAATCATTCTACGACCTCCTGAACTAGGATTTCCGTCCGAACGTAGTTCTGGAACTCTTCCACAGATGTAAAGCAGCGATACCCTGCTTGGCTAGCGACAGCAATCACTGCGGCTGATTCGTTAAGTAACACTGCGACAGGCTGACTCAATTCTTCTTGAATCCCGTTTGGCCAAGCTAGATCAAAGACGGCTCTCTGCTCACCAGAATCAGGATCTGCGAAATCAAACCCCAGAACGCCGGACTTGAATCCTTGTGCTTCGACCCAACTGTTAAGCGATTCAAGCTGCTGTTCTTCTTCTTCGTTTGAAATTCCTCCGCCAACACTTGTTGGCGATACGATTTCGGACGGAGGGCCAGAGAGCCAACGATCATCCCCATGAAGCAATTCTTTCATTCGCTTGTTGACTTCGTCCGCAAGTAGTTCCTTTCGGGCTTCAAGGAAATCCCTGAAATTCTGGATTTTCCATAATTCAGGGTTCATCGGTATCCACTGCGATGCCAACGCCCCAGGATGAGCTGCTTCGACTTCTGGGAAGTACTCTTCAGGAAGTCGATCAAGGATTTCAAGGTTGGTGTCCTTGGTCAGGAAACAAAAGTTCGCCAGCGCATTGGCCTCGGGCTTCTTGAACTTTTGCTTGTAAAGCTGAGCCTTCGGAAAAATATGATGGACTTCCAGCCGACTCATTTTCCCAAGCAGACTCGCCTTGAGCGGAAGCCCAGTCCCCCAATCTTGAGCTTCGCCCATGCGAGTGAGGAGATAGAGAACCGGATAGAACCTCGCACCAAGGCTCCAACCTTTGAAATGGCCTGCTTCAACACGAAGTCCACCATGCCAGAGTCGTAATTGCTCAAGCAATTTGTCAAGGCCACCGTCCGGTCCTTCCAGAGCGGCCAAATCTTGATCGATGTGCGACTCGGTCGAACTGGAGAAACGCCCCCACATTCCAGCTTGAACGAACCAGAATAATAGTTTGTCTCGTTCCTTGGCGTCCATCTGACCATTCCTCTTGTCGAGGTATCGTACCATAACCGGCACACCGAACCGACCGAAGAACACTTGGTCATGATCAAGACCAAGCCTTCCACTAATCAGGTTCAGACATGTGTCAATGTGTTTCGAAGCCCGTTTGAGACCATCCTGAATGTCCGACGCAGTCTTGTCGTGAAGGAACTGAAACTTCGCTTCCCCAGTGAGCACGGTATTGATCGAGCGGAGCAGCCAATCAAGGTTGAATCGGTAGTCTGCCTTGGCCCATTCCTTGAGCTTCTCCTTCATTGCATCGCGGCATTCGGGCCATTCAGCGCAAATCCTTGCAAGTGCCAAATCGCCCTTTGACAATTTCGTACCGCTACTGTTGACACGGTTGAAGATGTCAACAACCACATCGATCGTCTTATCGGCTCCAGTAAGTTCTTCGATATGCAAATCAATCTCTCTCAGACCAAGAAGTCGACCCAATCGACTGACGTACTCGCCAATTTTGGTTGAGTTCTTTAGACTTGCACCCAAATTTTTGATGATCTCTCCAAGTCCGGCATCCCCCTTCTTCATAAGTTCGGTCACGTCGATCCATAGCGGCTGATCATCTTGCATCTTGAGCGGCTGATAAAAGGCAAACGTCTCAGTTTCCAGATTAAAGTGGAGGCCAGTGAATGCTCGGGCATTTCCATCAAAGAACTTTGGAGGTTTGCCACGAACGACCCCATAGAGTGATGTTATCCGCTGCTGGCCATCAAGAAGGAGCTTGACGATTCCCGCAGCTAACGGCCCATCACCGCGATGGTCAGCGGTCTTCGATTCTGTCGCCCAGACAAGCAGACCACCAATCGGGTGACGGCGATATAGCGAATCAAAGAGACCACGAACTTGATCGCGGTTCCAAACGTAACCTCGCTGGAACTCGGGCAATGCCATGTGACCATTGTCGATGTGGTCGAGTATAGTGGAGATTTTCATTTTAACCGTATCTACTTAGTAAGATGTGTCTGAATAATGACTTAATCTACTGGAACTTGGATAGTTTGGCCGTCGTCGCTTCCGTGAAAGTGCGGCTGACCGTCAAATTGTTCTTGTTTTTGTGGCCGTACCGGACAGGATGAGGACATCCAGAAGATTGACCAATTTCTTGTTGAGGAATTCGCCAAGTTTGTGAAAAAACTCAGTCAGATTACCGAAGGCGAAGGAACTCTCTTGGATCACTGCCTCATCACCTTTGGCTCAGCTATGGGTGATGGCCGCAAGCACGATCATGATCAATTACCCGTAGTGGTTGCAGGTCACGCGGGGGGCAAAATAGAAACAGGCCTCTGCTTAACGCTGAAGTCCGAGACACCTATGAGTAATCTATTCGTAACGACAGCCCAACTCGCTGGCGTCAAACTCAATCGTTTCGGCGACAGCACGGGTCCCCTGCCAGAACTGTTACGATCATAACCACCCTGCCAAAAAAATTCTGCCCCCCCGAAATCCCTCCTTCATACCTAAGAAGTCCAATACCCAACCAAGTCGTAACCACTGTGTGAAAAGCCTTGCTGGTTGCGCTAGAATGAGATATTCACCAAACTGATAACATTCAGAGTCTTTAAAAAATTCCCAGAGCAGTTCCGAGGTTGGTGCCTTGGTGGGTTGGTTGGGATTTTGGGGGAGTTTCGAGTTTTGGGTTGGTAATGGGCAAGTTCAACATCAGAAAAGAGGGGCTTGGTTCCGGTTCACTGATGAACCCCGTTGAACCGAAACCAAAGCTACTGTAACGGGGTTCATCTTAGTCAGGGGATCAATCTTTTAGGTTGGCCAAGATTTTTTTGGCTTCCTTTGCCGCAGAAGAGTTTGGAAATACCCGAATAATATCGAGCAGTTTGTCTCGTTTCTGTCCCTCGTTATTGAGACTTTTCGCTACCTTGAGCATCAACTCGGCACGCCTTTCTTCGTCGGAAACAACCGGTGTGGTAGGCTGGATTTTTGGGGGGTCTTTAGGTTCGCTCTTGGGAGTCTGTATGGGTTCGCTCTTGGGGGTCTCTTTCGATTCAATCGGGAGCGTTTCCTTGGGAGGAGTGCTCGGGCGGGTCGCCATGTTGTATTCATTGGTCAAGGTAATTTTATTTTCCCTCAGAAACGCATACACCTCGGAAATATCGATAAACTTGCTAATGCTATCGTCTTTGCTGCCAGCGTGAGTGACCCCGACTAATTCGCCATTTTTATTGAGTAGTGGACCACCACTATCACCAGGATTGACAAGTGAATTTGTGTTAATGATTTTACAGTTAATCTCAAAACGACCAATTGGCGTTCTGGGATTGCCGATCATGTAGTTTTCGACACCAATTTGCCGCACACTCCCCGGAGTGTAGACCCAAAGTAATTTAGAGGCACCCGGATTTCCAATCGAGTGAATTGAGGCCCCAGGACCGGGGGATTTCTGAGCAATCGGAATCGATTTTGCTTCTTTAGTTAAGTATTCGAGTTCAATTAGGGCAAGGTCTTTTTCTGTTGAAATACAGAGTACTTTGGCTTTGATCGCTTTTCCATCTTCGATGATTTTCTTATACTCAGCCCGATCGGTTAACATCTCTCCACGACGATCGAACATGGGGAACATCACATACACATACTGAAGTTTGCCCACAACATGATAATTCGTGAGAACCAAACGTTTTTTGGCATCAACTAAAGTACCAGAACCCGACCAAACATCGCCGGTGCGAGAATCATTAGCAACAATAAAGACACAGGAATTAATTGCACGTTTATACAGTTCTTCCCCGTCGAAATCGGAAGCGAAAAGGTTGGCTTGTCCAGCAAAAATCGCAAGCAAACCACCAATGAAAAGGACCCGTAAAACTACGAGACGCATAAGGCTACCTCGGCATAGGGCAAGCAAAGAAAAAAATAATGGTACCGGTGGTGAGCGATTGGTTTTGTAGTGTAGTCCCAACACAGATAGTTTGGTAAGTTACCATCGGACAAGTAAGTTGGAGAACTCAAAACTAAATAACTAGGCAGAGCACTCAAACTAGATACAAAGATAGATGTATCATAAACGATTCCCCGACCCGTTCAAGCAAAATTCGGTCGCAATCGATAATTTCTTCAGGAGTAAGACTCTCTTATGTCGGATACCTTCTTTCGACTTGATGGAAAAGTAGCAGTGGTGACCGGTGGAGGCCAAGGGATTGGCGAAGCGATTTGCCGACGTTTGGCCGCTGCCGGTGCCAAGGTAGGGGTTTTAGACCTTTCTGCCGATAATGCGAAACGTGTGGCCGATGCCATCCATGGACAAGCTCTCATAGGCGATATTACCAAAGAAGCTGACATCGAACGGATGTTCAAAGAGGTAGAATCGGGTCTGGGTCCGGTGGATATTTTGGTGAATAACGCTGGGGTAGCGAGTCGGGCTAAACGAGACCTGCCCATTTGGGAACTGGAACGGGCCGATTGGGAGTTCGTGTTCAATATCAACGTCATTGGTTTAGTGTTGTGTTGCAAAGCGGTTCTTCCAGGAATGATTGCCCGAAAATATGGGCGAATTGTCAATGTGGCTTCGGTTGCAGGTAAGGAAGGAAATCCTCGGATGGGACCTTACTCCGCAAGCAAAGCTGCGGTTATCGCTTTGACCAAATCCCTTGCCAAGGAACTTTCAGGAACAGGGAACGTCACAGTCAATTCCATTTCCCCTGCCGTGATTCAGACCCCCATTTTGGACCAATTGGACCAGAAGACAATCGATTACATGATTTCAAAAATTCCCATGGGTCGAACCGGCAAACCCGAAGAGGTGGCAGCTCTGATTCATTATCTGGTCAGTGCCGAAGCCAGTTTCACAACGGGGCAATGTTACGATCACCGGTGGGCGTTCTGTATATTAACCCTTTGCCCTTCAAACCCAAGAGTTCAGCTTATCATGTGGCCAGCTTGCGTTTCCCGTCTGAGTCCTTACCCGTTGCCATTACAACCTCTCCCAAAAGAAATTCAAACCTCTTTTGAAGAATCGGGCTGGCAACACTTACCCCAAGGGTTTCCCATCCAAATGGTCTCCCTTCTTGGAATGTGTTCAACCGACCAATACAAGGAATGTCCCACCCTTCCGGAATGGCATATTGAAAATGCCGAATCGGAAGGGGATGACTATTTAGAAGAGATTGGGGTTTATTACTGGTGCGACTTCGACCTGAAAGATAAAAATGGTCGATCGAGTTCCCTGCGGATGGTCTTCAATGCGGGCGATGCCGATTGCAATGATGGAACTTGGGGAATGGTTTGGGATCGGAACACGGCGACCCCCGTTGCGGAACTGACCAGCGTCGGCGATTGCGAGGGGGCCATCAAACTCGTTTCCGAATCAGAAAAACAAAGTTTTCAGCCCTATTCGCTTCCCATACCGGATGATAACGAATTGTTTGATTCCTGTGGCCTGCCCTTCACATTGGAATACGCTACCAACTCGGAGTTCGAGAAATGGATCGGCGTTGCAATGCGCTGGTGCGTCTATCATAGTCGAGGTTAATCACGAAATACTTCGGAGGCGGTGTTTGTCCTCGATCCAAAATACTTCGGCGGAATCGAATCAGGGCCGGTAGAATCGGATTGAAAACGGCGGAATCGAATCAGGGGATGCAAAATCGGATCGAGGGGGGGGAATCCATAAATCGTATTCCTGCTTCGTTCTCGTGAAGTACAGGGTTGAAACAATGTTTTGACGAACGACTATCCGATCCACTCTCGGAAGCATCTCTGGATTTTATCCCTCACCTTGTTGAAGTCTCCGCTGCCGATCTCAGAGGGGCTTCTGGGTTTCGGTTAATCCATCTCCTTGATGAAGTCTTCGCTGCCGACCTTGTATTGACTCTTGAGATGGCTAAAATCATGAGCATTACGATCTCTTACCACGAAACGATCACCAACATTCTAAGAATGTCCCCTAACCGAGAAGTATTGTGGTCATGTTCGCATCGATCTTCCTCGATTTTACTTTGCCGAACGCAGCCACTTGGTTCTATTTCTCGTTTCTTTTAGTGCTGGCGCTTTTTTGCCAATGGAATCGCCGATTCACTCTGGTCAATTGGGACTTGTTTGCTTTATTCCTGATTGTTCCCGGATTACTCTCACTTCAAGAGGCTCATGCCCTGAAGGCCCTCGCGAATAATCCAGATTTGAACTTGGACGTCGATCGGCTATTGAATCGATCTTCCCGCATGCTGTGGGTGGGGTATATCTGGTTGATGTCCGCGTCGGCCTTTTGGTTTTTTCGTTGCCTCGCCGATTTAGCATTGGAACAGCGTTCGCCCTTTCATTCCAACCTGAATTTGCAGGGTCTCACTTGTTTGGCGATTGTGATGTTTGTGGCCCTGTCTACGGTGGCGATCCGCAGATTACCCGATACGCCTGCCCAAGTGGGTCGCGGACCTGTTGCCCTGTCACGCGTCAAAGAAGGGGCCATGACGATTGTGAGCTATCAACCCGCGATCGCGGACCTGAGTGATACAGATCGTGAGTTTTGGGTGGAACGGGGGGTAGCAATTGCACTTCATGCCGGAGTTGTGATCGGGCTACTTGTGGTGGGGGTGGTGCAATTTCGTAACCCCACAGCTGCGGTAGGAATCGTCTGTCTGTACCTCATGCTTCCTTATACGGGGTACCATGTTTCTCAGCTCCATCATGTTTGGCCGGGGCTACTGATCCTCTGGGCAGTGGCGGCGTATCGTCGTCCGTTAATCTCAGGGGCGATCCTCGGAGTGGCCACGGGAACCGTATTTTTCCCGATTCTGGTTTTCCCATTGTGGTTTGGTTTCTATCGGGGTCGCGGCACGGGACGATTCACCTTGGCCTTTTTGCTGACCGCGTTAATCACCTTGGGAATCGTCGCGTTGATTCTGTCCTCGAGTGGTGATCTGAAAAAATATGTCAAAATTGCGTTGAGTCTCTCCGATTGGCAAGCATGGAAGGCCCCCCAGACCGAAAGCATTTGGCGGGGAGCGCATTGGGCTTACCGAATGCCGGTCTTTGTGGTTTACCTTGCCTTTGTGTTGCTGACGTTTTTTTGGCCTAGTCCCCGAAATTTAGGGCATGTGATTGCCCAAACAGCCGCCGTGATTATTGGGGTTCAGTTTTGGTATGCCGATCAGGGCGGAGTTTACTTCTTGTCGTATCTCCCTTTTCTTTTATTGATGGTATTTCGTCCCACTTTAACAGAAGCTCGGCCCCCTGCTCTCAATGAGGAAGATTGGGTTCGCCGTGCGGCCCGACGTGCAGGAATCCATCGGGGGGTGGATCCGCTGGTCAAAACCATTGCCTGAGTTGATTATCCAATCCCTTGCCTGATCGACCAACCCTCTAACGTCCTTGCGATTGTTGATTGAGCCGATAGACAAACGCCAGAAGGGTCGCAATCGCTTGATACAACTCGGGGGGAATTTCTTGATCGATCTTCAAGAAGCTCAAAACTTGCACGAGGTCTTTATCTTCACGAATGGGGATATTGTTTTGTTTGGCCAATTCTAGGATACGCTCGGCGGTGCGTCCTTTCCCTTTGGCCACAACGACCGGTGCGGCATCGGTTTTCTCATCGTATCGTAGGGCAACCGCTTGTTGTCGGGGATCGGCCATACAAAAACTCCTTTTTACGCTATGAGGTTCAGTAAGGAGACCCCCAGCGGGGCACGGCTTTCCACAGCATGACGATGTTCTTTGTTGCGGACAGGTAGATCGACGGTATTGCGAATATCAATAATCACTTCGCTGATTCCCTCCTGACGTAACTGCCCTGCCAGTTGAGGGACCTGCAAGCGGGCATCCAGACGGGCCTCATCATTCTCGATGTACAAGGTGGCATAAAAAGCCTTCCCATACCAGCGAGCATCGATCCACGTTTCGCCAAATTCCGAAAATTCACCATGCATCATGACCCCGTAGCCGCGAGGTCGGCTGGTTTCGTTTTTCTCGCTGGCCTCGCTATCGCCCGTTGCAGTGGGGTTCTGAATCGGCTCAGGAACAATCGCCACTTGTACTGTGGTCCACGATTGGCCATTAAACATCGGGATTTCGAGTCGAACTTCCCCCCCCCGATTCAGGGTCAAAAAATTCAAAGCCTGTTGCCCTTCAATGTGTTCCATTGCAGTTCTTAAGTGATTCAGGGCTTGTTGAACCGCAGGTGGGTCTCCTTTGGGATTATTGGCTTGCGTGTTCAAATTGGCTTTGGCAATACTACTGACCTCTTGTTGTGCCTTTTGAACAAGCCCCTTCAGATCGCTGGCAACAATTCCCTTTGGCTCGTCTGCAGTGAGAGGTCGGGTCAGAGCTTGTGCCATTTTCAATTCGTAATGAATGCCCCCGTGACGTACCAGATTTTGAAGTTGCTGGGCACTCGGTGGCCCTTCGCTGAGGAAGGTGTTCGCAATTCGTTGGAGAGAGGGGGACTCGGGAAAATTCTGACGTAATTCGCTAAGTGTTTTGAATACCTCACCTAACGAAGGACGTGAAAAAGTATCCCGCAAGACCGACTGAGCCACCATTTCCGCCTTCTGGGGAGAATCGGGTACCGGCCGTAAACGAAGGTCTCCCGAAGGGGTCGCTTGAACTTGGGCAACCACCTTGCTCCCAACAGGAAGCGGCGTCTCCGCTTGAGCCTGCGATTCTTGAAGCCCGAGACGAACGAGATATTTGCCATCGGGTAACTGAGAAAGAATCTCGACTCGTTCAATCTGAGTTTGGCCCAGTGGGACAGTCGGTTGCGAACTAGGGGTTGGGTTTTCGGGCCGAACGATCGCTAACCCTTCTTCGATCCGAACCGAAACCTGTGTGCCGGGTTGGAGTGCGCTGGCCGGCGCTTGCAAGGTCAGCGTTTTTCCTTGCACCGAAATCACCAGTTGATCCGCCACAATGGCCGTGACAAATCCTTGAAGGGTGGCCCCTCGAGCGAACTGGGTTAAATCACCCGTAACAATGGGGTAACGGTTCGCCAGTAAGGCCGACGTTGTGGCGTTGATCTGGGCCGCAGCAGGTGTGATGGGTAACAGGGACATAACTCAAGAATAACCTATGTTATAATC
>CAZFDX010000042.1:0-6004 GCA_964518325.1 uncultured Alcaligenaceae bacterium
GTTCATTCCTCAGTCGAAGAACGATTGCATGACTTTGTTGTTCACGTTCTTCTTTCGCAATTAAATTGACCCGTAAATCCCCACGATTTGATTCTTGACGGAGATAATAATGTCGCACCATTCCATTAAAATCAATAGGTGATGAGGTCCCCGCATAACTAATCACTTCTTTCACTTCGGAAAGGGATCGGACATGATTGGCTAATTCACTCAACACACTATCGGTTTGTTCAACGGTTGAACCTTCCGGTAAATCAATTAAAATTTGGAATTCGTTTTTATTATCGAAGGGAAGCATTTTCAAAGGTACCTTCCCTAACAAGGGTAGGGTCATCGAAGCCAGTAACAACAAACCTGTGAAACCAATGAGACCCCAAGCGGCTAATTTCGATTCTAAAAATGGGGAAAGAATAAAGCGATAGATTCGATATGTTTTGGTTTCTTGAATTGGTACCTCTGGATGATGATCTTTTCCATAAACCCCTTTAAGCACTTGATAACTGAGCCAAGGTGTGACAGTAAAGGCCACAACCATCGACATAAACATGGCAATGGGAACATTCAATGCCATGGGTCGCATATAAGGCCCCATCATCCCTGTGATAAATAACATCGGGAGGAACGAAACCATAACGACCAAAGTAGCCACAATAATCGGTGGACGCACTTCGTTGACCGCTTCTAATACCGCTTCTCGGGGAGGCTTTCTTCTCAAACCAAAATGACGGAAGATATTTTCTACGTCCACAATGGGATCATCTACTACAAGACCCAAAGCTAAAATAAGTGCAAATAATGTGACTCGATTGATGGAATATCCTGCCAGATAGTTGATGAGTAATGTGAGAGCAAATGTTAACGGTACCGCCGTCACCACAATAATGGCTTCGCGCCACCCTAAGGAGAACATGATTAACGCAGAAACAATGATAATGGCTAATCCCAGTTCCCGAATTAATTCTGTGACTTTTTCATCTGCCGTTTCACCATTATTTCGAGTGATACTAACCTGAATATCATGAGGGATTAAATCTTTTTTCAATTCGTTAATTTTCTTTTCTAAATTATGGGCAACATCAACGGCATTGCTTCCTTTTCTTTTGGCCACGCCGACCGTAACGGCAGGAAAGTCTCCACGAGGAGCATCTTTGATAGCGGAGCCGAAGGTAATTCGTGTGTAATGATTTGGTTCTTCGGGACCATCGGTAATAGTGGACACATCTCGCAGATAGACCGGACGATCTTCAAACACCCCGAGGATTAAGTTTTCAGCATCCTTGGGGGACCTGAGAAAAGAGCCGCTTTCAATGGTGACTTCACGGTTATTAACCCTTAATTTCCCTGCGTGAACATTGATATTGGCCCCGCGAATCACACGATCCACATCCAAGGGAGTTAATGATCGAGAAGCTAATTTTTCAGGATCGAGTTCGATCCGAAATTGCCTTTTCCTTCCACCGATAATTTCAGTGCGACCTGTGTTTTCGACCCCTTGTAAACTCACTTCGACTTGTTCTGCCACACGTCGTAAAGTAAAATCATCCGCCGTTTGGCTCCATAATGTGACATTAAAAAAAGGAACATCATCGATTTCAATTGGTTTGACGACCCAACTGGTGACACCGGGGGGAACCTGATCGGTGTTCATGGATATTTTATTGTAAATTTTGACGAGGCTATCTTCCCGATTTTCACCGACATAAAATCGAACAGTGATAATTGCCTCACCGGCACGAGACATAGAATAGACATATTCCACGCCATCAATTTGATATAAAAGCCGTTCTAATTTCGATGAAACTAATTGTTCCACCTCTTCTGCACTGGCTCCGGGCATCCTTACAAAAATATCGGCCAAAGGAACCACAATCTGAGGCTCTTCTTCGCGTGGAGTCAGGACTAATGCCGCCACACCGGCAGCGAGCATGACTAAAATAATGAGGACCGATAAATTCCCATAGAGAAATGCCTCGATTATTTTTGATACCGGTCCGGAAGATTGATTTTGATTCATAGGGTTGGTCACAGTATTATAATTTTGACAATAGGATTGTTATTCAATCTGTTTTGATTGGGATTCACATTTCTATGAGATTTTTGATACACAATTATTTGTTGATGAGGGCTATTTTTTCACCGGCTTTTAGGCCACTTAAAATTTCTGCTTGTCCATTTTCGATTTTGCCAATCCTGACGAATCTTCGATTCAAATAGCCCTGTTCATCAACGACATCGACCATTTCTAATTGCCCTTGTTGACGGATTGCTTCAATCGGGACCACAATTGGGGCCGTTTCGTTGAGTGGGATCATAGCTCGACCAAACATGCCCGGTTTCAAATTGATTCCTGCACTAGAGGGGATCGAAAGTTTCATTAATACTGAACGAGAATTCGGTAAGGCCTGCGGGGCAATTTCTTTAACGACCAAGTTCGATTCCCAATCATTCGATTCAATTTTCACAGGGATCGATTTTCCAACGCTCAATGTCCAAGCAATACTTTCGGGAACATAAATATGCAATTCGAGATCATTCGGATCGTAAATGGTGAGCAACGGGCGACCCGGACTGGCTAAGTAACCCGGTTCCACCAGTCTTTCTGCGACCACTCCGGAACTGGGGGCTAAAATTTTGGCATACGACAGTTGAACTTCAATGCGATTGACTGTTTCTTTCGACCGTTTCACCAGTGCCTCGGTGACTTTATATGCGGTTTCAATTCGGGTAAACTCATCTGCAGAAATTCCGCTGGCTCGCGGCCCTTCGGCCACGCGATCATAGTTTGCTTTTCGACCGACAAGGTCGGCTTCGGCGGAGCTTAATGCTGCCAGCGCTTCACGTTGTTGAGCAATCAATTCTCGATCGTCAAGAATAATCACCAACTCTCCTTCTTTGATTCGATCTCCAACTCGGGGTTTCACTTCACGGATTACGGCAAGGAGTTGGCTGGAAATCTCGGTTTTCCGAGAAGGTTGGATGGTACCGACCACGGGTAAATAGCTTTGTTTCCCTTCCTGTTTCGCTTCGATTACCTTGCGGTTTCCTACCTTTTCTTTCTCAAGCTCTTTTTGCTCGGGGGGGATTTTCTCATGGAACATACCCCCCATCCATGCCATAAACAAACCCAAAACCGCAAGGGCAACCACCGTGAGAGTTACCGATTTTGCAAAATTGAAGATACGTTTGAGAAGACTTGGTTTGGTCGGTGTGATCATGGTAAGTTCCGGTTAGGTCCATCCTGATTCGGATGATTTTCTAGTTTCTTTTTAAATGAATCATTATATTGAGTGTCATCATCGGAACGCGACCGCGTTTCGCAGGCACCCGACATTCAGGTTCTAATACCCATTTTGGGGAGTACCCAAAGTTGTAGTAAGAACCAGACAACGAAAAAGCCTATCATGAAAATCAATTCCATGGGAATACCTCTTTTAGCAGGGGTGGGTTCAAATTCTTGGTTCATAGTTGTTATTTTACCTCTCTTATTCTTTGTTGTGAACTTATCTGACTCATCCTATAAGCCTATTACTAGTTGACTGCTCGATCCGCTTGAAGGATGAGCCATACACCAGCAAGGATAATCAAAGAGGCGAACCAAGGATTCACAAAATACATCAAAGCACTACCTAACACAGCAAGAGAACCCGCCACAACTACGGTTCGTCGGTGGGCCGCTCGTGTGGAACATTCCGCATTCGTCTTATTGTTCGTCACCATTTTTCTGATCCCTTATGAGTTATTTGATCTTTTTAATCAGATTCTGAAACGCCAATTTCGTTACAAGTTTTTCTGAGCCATTTCGGGGCCAACTCGGATGTCACTCTTTTGGGAGAAATTTTTGTAACCAGAATGAGGCCGAGGTATCAAACAACTGTCGCCTTCTTTTAAGGGTTTAACCTAATGCAACGATTCCTTTACTTAGGTGCCGTTATGTTTCTGGCCGGTTCGAGTTTTTCCTTCTTGATGAGTGCGGAGCATACAACCGATCCGCTTCCCGCAGTGCGAAAAGCCATTTCCGAAGATAAAGCAGTGCTGATCGATGTTCGAGAAAAAGACGAATGGAACCAAGGCCACGTTCAAGGGGCAATCCATATCCCCCTGTCGGAACTCCGATCGGGTATCAACAGCGAAAAACTCAAAAAACTCATTCCCGCCGGCAAGATTGTTTACGTTCACTGTGCAGCGGGGGGGCGTTGTTTGAAAGCCGCTGACCTGTTCAAAGAAGCCGGTATCGAAACCCGACCCCTGAAACCTGGTTACAACGAGTTGATCGAGAATAATTTCCCCAAAGCCAAATAGGTTTTCCACCGTTTTCGGGCTTTCGCATCTTGCGAGAAACTGACCTCAGAGACTTTGCTAAAGCACGGAAATTGATATTCTTTCCGAATGCTCTCACCAACGCATGTTTCTGCTGTGGATTCCGGCCCTGTAAACGAAAGTCACCTCGTCCAGCTAGCTCAACAAGGTGACTTCTCGGCCTTTGAGAAATTGGTTCAACAACTGCAACCTCGGGTCCTTCGGTTGGCGTATCGTATCCTTGGACAAACACAAGATGCCGAAGATGTCATGCAACAGACTTTCCTCACTGTCATCGAAAAAATCGACACCTTCCGAGGGGAATCGCTCTTTTCTACTTGGGTTCTTCGGATTGCGACGAATTTTGCTCTCAAGATTTTAAGAACGAAATCTCACGAGAAAATTCTGGATCGATCCTCCGACGAAGATTCATACGAATCGATCCCCTTTCCTGAATTTATTTCTCAATGGAAAGAACAACCCAGTCAACTTGTTGAAAATCAAGAACTCAAGGCTTTCTTGGACAAGGCCATTTCTCAACTCGATGAGAAGCATCGGGTCGTGTTTGTTCTCCGAGATATTGAAGGTTTGAATACGGAAGAAACTGCGAACACCTTGGGAATTACAGAATCGAACGTGAAGATTCGCCTACTACGGGCGAGGCTTGAACTTCGTGAAAAACTCACACGCTACCTTGGGGATGAATCCAAGAAAATCCCTTTGGATCATCCCCATCGTCCGAAATAATGCGAGAATCAAAAATGGGATCATTGTATGATAAATCAAACACTCTTTATTGCGGATACCTCCTATGACAAGTGAAGAATTACTTCAAGCCCTGAACCATGTTATTGACGATGAAACCGCGATGGCCCTTTACGAGGAATTCGCACAGGAATTTGATGAATGTAACCCCTGTCATCTCGTTGTGGACAATATCCGGAAGACCATCCAACTTTTCAAGGCAGGGCAGCCTTACCAAATGCCCGATAAATTTTATCAACAATTTCGGATGATTCTCACTCAGAAATGGAAAGAGAAGTTCCCAAATGCCGTGATCGATTCCTAGGGTCTTATCGTGGGGCTTAATGGTTGGGGCGAAAAAGGGATCGAATTGGTAAGAATTAAGGGCGATTGGGTTCGTTTAACGAGCGGAGAGGGGGGGATTCGAACCCCCGGTACAGTTTCCTGTACACAGCATTTCCAGTGCTGCACAATCGGCCGCTCTGTCACCTCTCCTTGAAAATAAAATCTTATAGGTTGGTCATTCTCTTTTCAAGGGACGAACTGGCTCTCTCAATCCCGATTATTTGGATCGCCAAATTTTTCTTTTCTCGATACCCAATTCTTCGGCCTTTGCAGCGATTTCCTCCCAAAATCGGGCAGCATCAACGGGGTAGCCTGCTGTCGGTTCAAGTTCGGGTAACTGATGTTTCCAGAATTGATTGAATTGCTCCATACAAATTTCCCTTAGGTATTTTGCTAGCATCGAGGCAACCGCCACCGGAAGAAATTGTGCATCGGCTTTTGCTTGCACGAGAAGGGTAACTGGCCGATCCTGAACCACAAACTGATAGCCTGTCTCTTATACACTTCGGACGCTGCCCACGACCTACCCTGTGTAGATGTAGGTTGTCGCACTATCATAAAACAAAAACAATCACATGATTCAAGAAAAGTCGATGAATAAGGGTATACTGAAATGAAA
>CAZFDX010000043.1:0-2089 GCA_964518325.1 uncultured Alcaligenaceae bacterium
CGATTCCCGCCCAGCTTCTGGGAAATTGGCAGGAGGCAAAGCATGGCGCCTGAAGTTTCCAAAATCGTTCGCAGGATTACCTTTGTTCTTGTGGCACTCGCGACGATTGCCACGGAAATTGCTGCCGACGAGCAACGGCCCCTCCTGCGCTCGATCGGGATTGGCAGCATCGGGATTGCGATTGCGTTTGTTTTGAATTGGCTTGTTCCGTTTCCCGAGGACCCTAAAAGAAAACCCCCTTTATGGGTGACCGTTCTTGTTCTTTTGGCAGCGGGCGCTCCCTTTCTGATCGAGCCATTCCGAAGAGATTGGTTCAACGATGGCAACCCACTCGAATTGCAAATGGTTTATGGCCTCCGGAATGTCGCGCTGGCCTTGGTGGTTTTTTCCGGTTGGCTGTTGTGTCTTCGGATCGCAGCCATTACGAGTTTGTTCCTGATTCTGTTTGCGACGGCGTCGACGAACGATACCGCCATGATGGTTCTACTTGGGTTGTACACAACCTGTGGAGCGTTGTGGTTGATGCTGACCTATTGGACGGGTTTACGTTCGGTGTTTGTGCCCCCTGAAAAGGAAGTGAACTTGGAAGTTCAAACGCAATCGAACCGCTGGTCTTGGGTAGGCTTAGGTGTTTTGGGCTTACTGTTGGGGTTATCGTTGGCGGTGATTGTGGTGGGTCCACAAAAAACGGTTTATGTGTTGGGGGAATGGCTCCCCACTTCCGGCGGCACCGGCGATACCGATCCTTTTGCACGTTCGGGTATCGGCGATGGTCCAGAAGAAGCCGCTGGGGACAATGCACAGGCCGCCGGCATGGTTGATACCGAAAAGTTGATTGAGGATAATCGGAATGCTCTCATCGATGCCGTAGGTGATACTTATGGCCCCCCCCACAAACCGAATAAAGATCAAGAACGAATGGTAGCTGCCGGTTTGGCCGATGTGATTCAATTTCATGGCAAACTGCCGGAAAATCGGCGGCCCAGCCGAGATTTTGATACGGGGCGCAAAGGGCCTCAAGCTAAAAAATCACCCAGTGAAAGTCAAAATGCTCGCGGAGTGTTTGAGGTTCAGGGACGGACTCCGATTCATGTGCGACTGGTTGTCTACGAGAAATATGACGTTTCCAAAAACCGTTGGCTAGAAGGTCGCAGGCCTACCAATCGTTTGTTGGAAGAAGAAGGCAACGATTGGATGCGTTTAGGCCACCTTCGGGAGGCCGACTGGTATTCCAGTGTAGAACGACATCAACTTAAAGTGGCCGACCTCAAGTCGAATATCGTGCCGACCCCCACTTCGTTAACACGCTTCAAAATCCGCCGAGTCGATCGGGCCGATTATTATGAATGGGATTTTGAAGGAGTGTTGGCGATTGCCGGACGAGGCCGGACTCCTTCTGGTGTGATCGTTTATACCGATTCGGTGACCTTCGATTGGCAGAACCTGCCCGAGTCATCGTTGATGACTATCTCGCCGTCGAAAAATCCCGCCCATCAACTGAATCATATTCCTGAGGAAATCCGTCCCCAAATCGAGCAAATCGCTCAACAATGGGCCGGCCATTTACCTCAAGGCCCCAGACAAATCGAAGCGATTATCAATCAACTCCGCAACGGGTACGAACACAATCGGGAAATTTCATCGCCGGAGGATCATCCGCACCCCGTTTTGTGGTTTCTGAACGAATCGCGGACCGGTCCCGATTATCTCTTTGCCAGTTCGGCGACCTTCCTGTTACGAGCCTTGGGGTATCAAACTCGGTTATGTCTTGGCTATTATGCTTCACCCGATTCTTACGATCGCAAAACGGGACATACTCCCGTGAAGGCGAACGATCTACATTTCTGGACCGAAGTCAAATCATGCGATGGCCATTGGCTGGTGGTTGAGACCACCCCCGGTTACGAGATGCTGACCCCCGAGGTACCTCTGCGTGAGAAAATTCTCAACACCCTTTCGCAAGTAGGGAAGTGGATTTTAGAGCATTCCGGTGCTGTGATAGTTTTGGTTCTCCTAACGATGGGGATTGGGTTCTGGCGTCGCGAAATCTGGGATTTTATCCTGAGCCAATGGTTGTCGCTTATACACA
>CAZFDX010000044.1:0-4624 GCA_964518325.1 uncultured Alcaligenaceae bacterium
GATTTCCGGATTCCATTCGTTGGTGGCATCTGGCACCACGCCCAAACTGGTTGACAACGAAAAAGATATTCGCGCCATCGGCTATGGGGCCATGCTCATCGAAGGTTTAGTCGGGGTGGTGGCCTTGATTTGTGCGGCAGCGATGCCTCCCGATTTGTATTATGCGATCAATGTACGCATCGATGAAACACAGAAGTATCAGGCACAAATCGACGAAATCAATACGCGATTAGGGGCCACTCCCGAGGCCCGCGATCGTTTGCACGCTCTCGGAAAGAAAGAGATTCACGAATTGAACCTTGCCGAAGCCGAGGAGGCCGTGGGGGGGGAATCGCTTCGGGGACGTGCCGGCGGCGCGGTTACCCTTGCGGTGAGTATGGCGATGATTTTCACGCAGGCTTTTCAATTTGCCGACGACAAATTACTTTCTTGGATGAAGTACTGGTATCACTTTGCCATCATGTTCGAGGCCCTGTTCATCCTCACAACGATCGATGCCGGCACTCGCATTGCCCGCTACTTGTTCCAAGAAACGCTCGGAAAAATTCACCCGAAATTTGCGCAGCCCAATTGGCTTCCCGGAACGATTTTGGCCACGGCGATGGTGACCTTCGGCTGGGCGGGGTTGGTGTGGTCGGGCCAGATTAGCACGATCTGGCCGATGTTCGGTATGGCCAATCAAATGCTTGCCGTTTTGGCGTTAGCCTTGGTCACAACGTATCTGGTCAATTCGGGAAGAGGGCGATATGCGTGGGTCACGATTCCCCCAATGCTGTTCGTTTGTACCACCACACTCAGCGCAGGGACTTTGATGACGGTCACGAAACAACTCTCGCCGTTGAATGTGGTGCTGACACTCTTCGTGATGGGGTCGGTACTGAGTCTGGTACTCATGTCGGTGGGGCGTTGGCTGTTAGTCTGGCGTGGAATCGCCAAACCCAAAGCGTCATAAAAATACCCTCACCCTCACGCTCGGCGACATCTCCTTTGGCCTCAAGTTGCTGAAACTAATTTCCTCTCCCTACACCAGAAGGTTAGGGTAAGGATGAGGGGCCGATCGCAGGAACGTATTGCAATTCGTTAGGCCCAATGTGTCTGTCCATCCGTCCAAGCATAAACCACCCACAGGATTTCAACACCACTGAGGTTTCCTGAAGGAACTCTAGGGATGATTGCCCCATCCCCTCTCTCTAGAAGTCCCTCTTGAAGGGGTTATCCTTCGAGGGCTTGTTCGAGTGTGGGGCTTTCTGTGAGGCGAACTTCACCAAAGCGGTTTCCGGTGGAATCGTAGAACAAAATGCGATTCTCTTCGCTGACCCAAATGGCCGACGGCTTCAAGGCCCGAGGCCCTTCGAGATGGTACATCACTCCCGTGAGTTTGCCCCCTCGGCTGAGCGGGGTTTGAAAAAACGGGGTCATCACCGGATCCAAACGATCCCGACTCGAGAGCATTTCTCGAACAAATCGCCGTAGATTCTCACGGGTCGGGAGTGCCAGAACAGAGCGTTCCACATGAACCTCACTGAAGGAATGTGAAGTTGTGATCGTCTGGCCAAGATGGGGAGAATTGGGCTTTTTGCGTGATTGAGCCAAACTGGGTAATTCGTTTTAACGAATCTATTGAGAAGAGCGAAAACAAGGGGCTTTGCCATTGCTTTTTTGATCCCAAGCGGAAATTAGCTCAAGTTTGAGGGGGTGCATCGTTGGGAAAAATGTGGACTTCGCTTCCTTCGCCTTCAAGGAGAAAAATCGGCTTAAGTTTGTGAAATAAGTTCCAAGGTTTTCGGGTCCGGTTGCCCCTCGTAGTAACGATCTAAAACACGTTGAAATATCCGATTCTGAGGACATGCCCGAGCAAATAAGGTGGCACAAGAACGAAGTTTAAGCGAATCGATGGGACCAAAAATTTGACGGGCACTGCGATCCTCCAGTTCGAGCAGGCTTTCAAAACATTCTAACAATCGGGTTCCCAAAACGGGATGAGCGAAATAGGCTTGGGCCTCGGCCAACGATTGAATCGCAAAGTGTTCCGAAGTGGGACTGTGACCAAGTCCACGAAACTGGGGAAATATGTACCACATCCAATGAGATTCTTTCTGCCCTGCTCGAATCTCCGCTAGGGCAGTGAAATAATCATCAAGCTGCGCTTCCAAAAAACGGTCGAGGTGAAAGGGATCGTTTTCCGGTTCGGGTCTGGGAATTTCTGTCATGCGCGGTCTCACCTAGGGGGGGGCCGAGGAACAATTTGTTCCGGATCGTGAAGTCGGTTTCTGGGCAAAGGCCTAGACAGTGTATCCACAAGGTCAAACCCCGCCCTCTAGATCATCTCAATCCTTGAGAATCACCTAAATAGGATCGGCTTGGGTCCACAAGGTCGAACCCCCAACATTTGGGCAATCATCACAAGAACTTCACAAACGATCTTTTCATAATTTTCATTTATTCCCATGACCTTTTAATCTTTTTTTTTCTAGAATCACGCCACACATTACTCATTCCTAAAATGGAGGAGCCGAACATGCGTCGATTACTCGGTTGTCTAATTCTCGTGGCAGCGTTGGTCGTAGTAACGATCAACTCGGTCGAAGCCCAATTTTTTCCAGGTATGGGCGGTTTCAAACAATCCCCCATCACGTTAATCATGAACAAGTCGGTTCAAGAAGAATTGAAACTGACCGAAGAACAAATCAAGGCCTTTACCGAAGGGCAAAAAGAAGCCTTCAAGCTGATGCCCAAATTCGATCCGAGCGACTTTGCCAAATTGAAAGAACTGAAACCCGAAGAGATTCAAGCGAAAATGGCCGAGATGATGAAACCCATCAACGAAGCCAACGAAAAACTTCTGGAAAAGACCTTGAAGCCGGAACAATCTAAACGCTTGAATCAAATCGTTCGACAACAAGCCGGTATTCAGGCCTTTACCCAAGAGGATGTGCAAAAAGAATTGGGTCTAACCGACGACCAAAAGAAGAAGATCAAAGGAATTTTGGATGATCTCGCGGAAGATGTGGCCGAGTTGTCTCGCCCCAGCGACAAGGACAAAGAGAAAGGCAAGGGGGGCTTTGGTTTCCCTCGTTTGTCACCCGAAGCTCGCGAGAAGATCGCCAAACTCCGCGAAAAGGCCAAAGAGTCGATCCTCGATACGCTCACAGCCGCTCAAAAGGATAAATGGAAAGAATTAGTGGGCGAACCTTTTGAATTGAAAAACCCCTTCGGTGGCGGCTTTGGTGGTTTCCCCAAGAAAGATAACTAATTGAGCTTCGATTCCCTTTATCACACCTTTTTGTCTGCTTGAATTTTCTGTCTGGTAAGCGTCCAATTGTCAAAGCGTCCAAGTATCCAATCCATCGGTAGAAAAATAGACTGGGGTTATTGACACCTCCCCAGAAAGTACCCGACTCCCTATTTGACTCTTACCCGCTAACTGGGGTTGGATCGTATCGGCTATTTCGTGAAAAATGGGGTTGCTTACACCCAAGGGAGTTTCATCGGATCTTCTCAACGGGGGGCTTTCTTCTGCAAAATGGATTTCCTAGAATGGGGTTGCATATTCTAAACCTGTTGGAGGATTTTCACAATGCGTTGTTTGGCAATCACCCTTACCCTGCTTTGCACAACTTGGGCCATGAGCGAAGACAAGGCCCTGAAACCCAAAGGGACCTACGAGAGAAGTATCAGCGGAATTGAACTCGTTCTCGATTTTGCCAAGGATAACCTCATGGTTATGACCCTCAAAGGCGACGGGAAAACTGCCAAGATCGACGTCAAATACACCGAAAAAGACGGAACCTACAAATGTGAAATCGCCAACGTGGAAGACCCCGACGGAATCGGTGTCAAACCCAAAGGATACAAGTTCTCGTTCAAACTCAAAACCGCCGAAAAGAAAGTGACCCTGTCGGACCTCGATGGCGATGACATCTCCGGCGAAGTGAAAAGCGTTCTCGAAGGCGATTACGAAAAGAAATAATCGGCAGACGTTCCCACAACAATTTATCAAACAGCCCCTAGGCTCACTTGATCGGTAAATCAGCCGGTTGAGTGAGCTTGGTTTCTTTAGGAAGGACGATTTTCTCTTTGAGTTTTGTGGTTTTGTTCTCAATCTCGCCACCGGTCATCAAGAAGAATCGATCCTGTTTTTTGGTCAAACCGGCATCGATGTTGAGTACGGGGTTACTATCTGCCGTGAATCGAGCTTCCAGAACGGGCTTCCATTCATTTTTGGTGGTGAGAACCCAAGCATTGCCGAATTCCGCTTCACGAGTTTTTGTAGTGGAAACCTTGTTCCGTCGGAAATCTTCCACAAAGGAATAATATCCCCCGAGGGTCTTCTTCGGAGTGATCGTTGAAAAGGTCACTAAATGCTTCCATTGTTTCTTCTCGGGGAGATAGAAATATCCGGAAAAAGCCACGCGATCGGGTTCCTTCTCTACCGGTTCTGCCTTGACGAGAAACCGATAGGTCTCGCCTACTTTCCAATCGTAATCAAAAAACGATTGGCCACCGGTCCCCTCTCCTCCAAACCGGCCGACCCTCACGGCTTCATCTTTGTGCAATAGTTTGACCTTTTTTTCCTCGGGCACTGCTTTGGGATCATCGCCGCTTGTGGGGTCCCACACGCTAA
>CAZFDX010000045.1:0-2990 GCA_964518325.1 uncultured Alcaligenaceae bacterium
CAGGTGGCAGCATCCATGGCCAAATCGGCTTTTTCCTTGGGGATGGGGATGGCATTGCCATCGGGGCAACCCCCTGTGTTGACCGAAACGAAGCCCCCCGCTTGGATGATGCGATCAAATGCACTGCGGTCGGTCACTAAATCCTTGATGACAGGGAAGCCTTTGGCCCGCCAAGGTTCGATGTAGATATGATCGCCGTCGTTGAATTTTCGCATGTGCAGTTGGCAAGTGGTGGTGCCTTTTTCGGGGCCATGAGGCATTCCGTTAATCATTAAGGCACACGAGCCGCAAATGCCTTCTCGGCAATCGTGATCGAAGGCGATCGGTTCTTTTCCTTCGCGGATGAGTTTTTCGTTCACCTCATCGAGCATTTCCAAAAAGGATTCATCCGGTGAGACGTTCTCGGCGATGTATTGTTCCATCCGACCGGGGTCATTAGCGTCCTTTTGTCGCCAAATATGGAGCGTTAGTTTCATGGGATTCTTTAACTCTAGGGTATTCGGGATCAAGTGGGCGGGTGGTTGTTATTTGTAGCTGCGGACCGTCGGTTGAACGCTTTCCCAATGAAGGGGTTCGACATTCCGAATCGGGTCGCGATGAAGTCCGTTGTACTCCCAAGCAGCGACATGACTAAAATGTTCGTCATCGCGTTTGGCTTCCCCATCGGGATACTGATGCTCCTCGCGGAAATGGCCGCCACACGATTCTTCCCGTGTCAGCGCATCTAGGGCCAGCAATTCGCCAAATTCAAGGAAATCGGCCACGCGACCGGCCCGCTCAAGTGCTTGGTTCAAATCGTCATGGGTTCCGGGGACATTGACGTTTTGCCAGAACTCCTCTCGCAGTTCTTTGAAGCGTCGGATCGTTGCTTCGAGGCTTTGTTTCGTGCGGCTCATACCGGCCCCATCCCAGAGAACCTTGCCGGCTTCGCGGTGGAAGTCGATGGCGGTTCGTTTCCCTTTGATCGAGAGCATCTTCTTGATTTGGCTGAGCTGTTCTTCTTCACAGCGTTTGAATTCGGGGTGATCGGTCGAGAGGACCTCTTTCTTGGCGTTGGCGAAGTAATTGCCAATGGTATAGGGAAGAACGAAATAACCATCGGCAAGCCCCTGCATCAGGGCCGAGGCACCGAGACGATTGGCCCCGTGATCGGAGAAGTTGGCTTCCCCAATAACGAATAACCCTTCGATATTGCTCATTAGGCCGTAATCGACCCACAGGCCCCCCATCGTATAGTGCAGGGCAGGATAGATACGCATGGGGCGTTCGTAGCCGCTTTCACCGGTGATTCGTTCATACATGTCGAAGAGGTTACCATAGCGTTCGGCCACTTTGGCTTTGCCGTCCCGTTTGATGGCATCGCTGAAATCGAGATAGACACCGCGACCGCCCGGTCCGACCCCTCGCCCTTCATCGCAGGCCCGTTTGGCAGCCCGACTGGCAATATCCCGAGGAGCCAAGTTCCCGTAACTGGGATACAACCGTTCGAGGTAATAATCCCGAGCATCGGGGGGAATGTCGTTGGGGTGTTTGTTCACATCGCTGGGACATTTCGGAACCCAAACACGGCCATCATTCCGAAGCGATTCGCTCATGAGGGTGAGTTTCGATTGATGTTCGCCCGAAACAGGAATACAAGTGGGGTGAATTTGAGTGTAGCAGGGATTAGCGAAGGCTGCCCCCCGTTTATAGGCTCGGAAAGTGGCCGTGACGTTACATCCTGCCGCATTCGTGGAAAGGTAGTAGGCGTTCGAGTAGCCGCCGGTTGCTAGAACCACCGCATCGGCCGAGTAGGAGGAGATTTGTCCCGTCGTGAGATCGCGGACGACGATTCCCCGAGCGCGGCCATCAACGACTACCAGATCGAGCATCTCGGTACGCGGGTGCATTTTCACCTTGCCGTAGCTAATCTGTCGGGACAAGGCTTGATAGGCACCAATCAAGAGTTGTTGACCGGTTTGCCCACGACAGTAAAAGGTTCGTGAAACTTGGGCACCACCGAAGGAACGATTGGCCAATAACCCGCCATATTCCCGAGCAAAGGGGACCCCTTGAGCTACACATTGATCGATAATGTTAACCGAGACTTCGGCCAATCGATGCACATTGGCTTCACGCGCTCGGAAGTCGCCCCCTTTGATGGTGTCGTAAAAGAGACGTTTAATCGAGTCACCATCGTTTTGATAGTTCTTGGCAGCGTTGATTCCCCCTTGGGCAGCAATGGAGTGTGCCCGTCTTGGGGAATCCTGAAAGCAAAACGAATGGACCTGATAGCCTAACTCGGCAAGGGTGGCAGCTGCCGAAGCACCTGCAAGACCTGTCCCGACCACGATAACGGTATATTTCCGTTTATTCGACGGGTTGACCAATTTACTTTCGGCTTTATACTTCGTCCACTTTTGGTCGATTGGTCCGGAAGGAATCTTGGAATCGAGGTTCAACATATCGTGCAGACCTTATTTCGAGTTTGGTGGGCTTTCATTTCGTTGTTTCGTTATTCGATTAACCGTCAACAAAAATCACTAGCCAACATTCGTATACACTTTTTCCAGAGGGGGCACTAACCCCGTCAGGACAGCAAGAACAATCGCGATGTTTCCTAAGGCGATAAAGGCAGCCAACCCCCACGAGACCATCCGCCAGAATTTTTGCAGGCGGGGCGAGTTAAGCCCAAAGGTTTGAAAAACGCTACCGATACCGTGCGACAAGTGGACCAGTAACCCCAGTTGTGCCACGATATAAAGAATCGCTAGCAGCGGATTCCGGAACCCTGTCACAACCATCGAATACACATCATGTCGGCATTGGCTATCTACAAGGATTAGGTAGTTGGCATTTACGACCACCGCACCCGTTTTCAGATCATAAGCCGTCGTGGGATTAGTCCAACCGAAGGTAAAGTGGGCAAATTGAACCATCCCAAAAAGAAGGATCACAACAACGGTATAGGGCATGGTTCGGGAAGCAAACGAGGCTTGGAACGTTCATTT
>CAZFDX010000046.1:0-2643 GCA_964518325.1 uncultured Alcaligenaceae bacterium
GTCACGGGCCAAATCGCATTGCGTGACAATCAACCCTTCCTGAAAACGGATGGGGCTAACCGTCGTTGGTTCATTTACTCGGCAGGTCGGAACAGAAACTATTGGGATTCGGACGACATTTATAGCTATCGATTACGGGCAACGGATCGGGGGAACTAAATATGTTAATTCATCGATCAAAGCGAACCGGTTTCACCCTAGTCGAACTTCTGGTGGCGATTGGCATTGCGATCGTTCTGGCCGGCCTCGCGGCACTCACCTTCCCGAATTTCCGGCAAAGCACGGCCGTGACCAATTCGGTGAATCAATTGCAAGCCACCCTGAGCGTGGCCAAACAGCGGGCGATCCGCGATAAACTCCCGCGTGGGGTACGCTTGATTTACACCGGTGATCCGTTCGTGACCGAATTGCAATTTATCGAACAGCCCGAACCGATCGTTCCCCCCGTTGGCTCAAGCCTTGTCATCCCGAACGGAACTGGAGCACCGTTACCTTGGACCGCTACCATTAACTTCCCCAGTCCCGCCCACGCAGCCGATGTGCATGGCCTGCTCAGCACCACTGCCCAAGGAGAAGATGTTCTAGAGATCGAAGACTTCGGTGGTTTTGTGGGTCGCATTATGAGCGCCCCCACCCTGTCCGGAGCGACGATTAGCTTTACCGTCTTTGAAAATTTCCCTGCCCGACAAGGTTCCGGTGGCATGACCTTGTTTGAAGGTTTCCGCATTCGTCGTGCCCCCAAACCTTTGGTGGGTGAACCCAACGTGATGATGAGTAAAGCAGGGGTTCTCATTGCCAACTCCAAGGGAATTGCCCTGAATGCCGCGAACACGGGTTACGACATTATGTTCAATGCCAACGGGGAAGTATCGCATGCGGTGGTGGGCCAAATTCATTTCTGGGTGGCCCCCCTGACGGGAAATGCTCAGCCGAGTATTTTGTGTCTGTACACCAAGTCGGGTTACACGGCGGTTTATGATATTGCCCCCGGCCCAGACCCGTATGCCTATAGTCGGGATGGTCGAGGCCCGTCGAACTGATTGAGTTCTTCAGGAAGAAGCTACCGTTTTTGCCGAGTTTTTTCGAGAGAATCCGATTTTTGGTGCCAAGGATTCGCCGGAGTACTATTGAGATAACCAAGGGTGGGAGAGAGTTATGAGCCGGTTCAAAAATCGTCGTAATGCAATGACCCTGACCGAAGTTCTCGTGGCGATGGGGATACTCGCCGTCGGCATGCTCTCGCTGATGGCCTTATTCCCGATCGGTGCCACGAACATGGTGCAGGCCATTCAAGACGATCGGGCCTCGCAAGCGGTGGACAATGCCGATGCGGTGGGCCGAATTCAGTGGAAACTCGCTTACCTCAGCGATAACGGAAATAGCAACGGCCTTATCCGCGACGATGCATCGGCCATCTCGAATGAACCGTTGCTCATCTCCGCTTTGGATAACGATGGAGCCACAACGATTCCCCCCACTTCGACGGGGCCGAGCTTCCCCGTGCTGGTCGATCCGATTGGCTACATCTATCAACCGGTCGCCACTCGCAACAACGTGGCGGGGCTAGCTCCTTTCCCCCGTCGAACCTTCCGCCTCGTCGCGGGGCTTCCGGCTGGATTACAACCTACCGCCGCCATTCGGCTTTCCACGGTGTTGGATGACTTTACCTTCAATGCAGCCGGTTTGGCCGACGCCTCCACCGGAGCGATCGATCGCGGGGGGCGTTATAACGTCGCTTGGTTGTATCAACGTCCGAATAATAGCATCCGGCACGAAGTGAACCTGACCGTTTTGGTGTTTGCAGGCCGACCGGTTTCCGATGTCCCCGCTAAAGAGACGGCCTCGGGGGCCATTACGGTGAACCCCGGCGAAACGAATGTGAGCTGCGTTTTCCCCCTCGGGCCGAATGCGAAACGTCCCCCCGGCCTCACCAAGGGCCGACCGATTGCCTTAGTGGGTCGGGCCGATGTTCCGGGGACCGTGAATCCGGTGGCCGATTTTTATCGGGTGGTGAACATCACCGAGTTACCCACACCGGGGGCTTTTTCCTTCGAGTTAGATCGACCCATTCGCGCCGCTGCGGGGCCGGGCGCTCCTTATAACGTGCAAGTGGTGGTCTTTGAACATTTGTATGAAGCCATCGATCGAGGGATTATTTCTGCGGTCTCTCCTGCGGCCCAGTAACACAATCGACTCAGAGTCAACCTCAGTTCGTGGAGAAATCATCCCACGAACATGCGAATAGAGAATAATCAGTTCGTGGAGAAATCATCCCACGAACATGCGAACATGAGATCAAACTGGGAACGCAAGTGACCGGTATTTGTGCGAGGAATTCAATATGCGTTATCGGAAACCCAATCGTCAAGCGTTCACCCTAACGGAAATGTTAGTGGCGGCAGCTTTGACCTTGTTCGTGATGGCGTTGATTGCAACGGCCTATCGCGCCGGTTTGGATACCTACACAAAATTACGGGTGGCCACGGGCCTTTCGGAACGTCTTCGCACCGCCAGCGATGTCATCAAAAACGATTTGGCTCAAGAACACTTTGGGGGTCCGTTTGTACCGGGCTTTAGTGGGCCGCGTCTGTCGGATCAACGGCTCGATCGTTTAGGTTGGGTGCCGCCCCGTCAAGGTTACTT
>CAZFDX010000047.1:0-2742 GCA_964518325.1 uncultured Alcaligenaceae bacterium
CTTTGGGATCATTCGGCGTTTTGTCTTTATCCCGACGTTTGTAGGTTCCCAACGAAGGTAAGCCCCAGCCTCCATCTTCTTGCTGGAGTTTCTTCAAATCAGAAATGATGGTGTTTTTTTCTTCCTTCGAGAGAATGTCCCCAACTAACGATTCTCCCCAAAGCAACATGGCCTTGTGATGCAAATCGGGGGGGGGATTTTTCTTGAGATAGCCTCGCATCTTGTCTAGGGCAGCTCGGGCTTTGTCTGTTTTGGCGTAGCCCTCGGGGGCTAGCCCCGCTGCGACTATCATGAAGGCCACGCCGTAGTAATCATCATGTTCTTGTGGGGGCCAATCGCATTTTGGCCAATTAAAAGAACCATCCGCTTTTTGTAGGGTCCAGCAATAGTCCAAGGCTTTTTGGGTCACTTCCGAAAGTTTACCGGTCGTCGCATCGTGAGCGGCCAATGCCATCGCAGGAGCCAAAACATTGTAATCGGGTTTGGGCAGTTTTTTCTCCCAACCTGCAACCGATTTTTCCAACCAATCGCGAGATGCCTTCAAAGGGGCTTTATCCCCGCCCTCAATCTTGGGACGAGCCAGCATGTAAAACACATTGGTATGACAGGCAAAACATTCCCGATTTTGGGTCCAACCATTCCCGACATGATCGAGAAAGGCAGCGGCTGCTTTACCGCTGAGTTTCGCCTTTGGCTCTTTTTCGTGGGTCAAGGCCGTTACGGGGGTTTCTGCAAACAAAGGGGTGGCAACAAGGAGCAAAACGAGTATTCGCATAGGAGAGTTTCCAATAGGGGGAGATAGGATGAGTCTATGAATTTGGAAAGTATCTTAGAAGTGGTTTCGTTGCCCCTGATGAGATGAAAAGCACTGCAGCGGTGTGAATCCCGATAGTCCCCGAATTGACGAATCAAGGGGTTGATAACACAATGGGGATGGCCTCTCGGAGAAGGGTATTTATTAGGGATGACGATGGGATCGGGTTCATTCATGGGATCCGATTCTTTCATGGGATCGGGTTCGTTCATAGTCTCAGGTTCATTCATGGCATCGGGTTCTTTCCAAAATGTTTGAAGCGTATCCATGCTGAAAAACTCGTTCTTGGTTTCACACAGATAACCAAGGATGGGGTTGGGTGGTTACAGCGGAAGTTACCGGAATGTTCCATCGAAGGGCCATGAGAATCTTTCGGGTAAGACCCTAGTAGGGGATAACATTGTGTGTTGGTCATCAATAATCTTCGTTCAAGATGGATCGGCTTTGTGAGGTGTGTTAGCACATTTTGTTGTAGAACTGACGTTCTTGAGAATGAGAGAATCTTTTGTGTGAATCTTTCCTTAGAATCTTTTGTCTGACCTGAGTTTTGTTCTAATCATAGTCAGATTATGATCTCATGGGAACCTGTGAAAAAAAGCTCGAAAATTTCCGACCAACTCAAACATTTCGGGTTCCCAGATTTTGCAATTTCGTTTATATTGCTATTCCCTCTCTCACCGTCATGGACTTGGAAGAAAATTCATCTTGGAAGGAGTATTCGCAATATGTGTGGAATTTTGGGCTATGTGGGACCACGCGAAGCAGAACCCATTTTGGTCGAAGGTTTACGACGTTTGGAATATCGTGGTTACGATAGTGCCGGTGTGGCGACGTTGACGGGTCAGAAGTTGCATTGGCGTAAAAAAGCAGGGCGTGTCAATGACCTTTCCAAATATCTCAAGGAAAGTCCTGCGCCTGGAACAGTGGGCATTTCTCACACTCGTTGGGCCACTCATGGAGCTGCGACCGATGTGAACGCTCACCCGCATATCGGAGGAGCCGATTCGGTGGCCGTCGTACATAATGGCGTCATCGAAAATTATGCAACCCTGAAGAAGCAATTACTCGAACAGGGGGTAGAATTTCGCTCCCAAACCGATACCGAGGTGATCGCCCACCTGATTGCCCAACAACTCGAAGAAACGGGTGATCTCGTTGAGTCGGTCCGGAGGGTTCTCACACTGCTCAAAGGCACCTACGGGCTAGCGGTCATTAGTCCTCACAATCCCGATCTGATTGTTGGCGCCCGATTAGGTAGCCCCCTTGTGATTGGTGTTGGGGAGGAAGAAAACTTTCTGGCATCGGACCCTACAGCGTTGATTGGTTGTACCCAACGGGTGGTTTATCTGAAGGATCATCAACTGTGTGTGTTGAACGATAGCGAATTCCACATTTATGATGAAGACCATACGCGGGTCAGTGTGGCAGTGCAAAATATCGATTGGGGTACTGGTGATGCGGGTAAAGGGGAATTTGAGCATCACATGCTCAAAGAGATATTTGAGCAACCGGAAGCCCTAGAAAATGCCCTGCGAGGTCGTTTGGTCGATGCGGATAATACTGCCCTGTTCGGCGGGTTGAATCTCACGAATCGGCAACTGCGTCGCGCGGAGCGTCTGATTCTCACCGCTTGCGGGACCAGCTACCATGCAGGATTGGTCGGCGAATATCTTTTCGAGGAATTTGCCCGCATGCCGGTCGAGGTGGAATATGCCAGCGAATTTCGTTATCGAAACCCACCGATCGATCAACATACCATTTGTATTGCCATCACGCAATCGGGGGAAACGGCCGATACAAGCGATGCACTCAGAGCGAGCAAACGGAAAGGACATCACCTGTCTCTTGTAAAACTCTGACGCCTCCCACGAACTACCACGTTGAGATGTCGGTGGCTGAAGACATCTAAACAAGATAAAATGAAGAAA
>CAZFDX010000048.1:0-7957 GCA_964518325.1 uncultured Alcaligenaceae bacterium
CTTTGATACAGGCATATGCACTAGAAATTTCGATTCCCCCCAAGCGATTCAAGATACGCATAACCGCTTCTTGATACACCATCACCCCATAGGTTTCACTTAAAACTTCTTCCATAATGGGGTGCGGATAAGAGGGCTTTCGGCGTCCATGTTTACATTCAATATAATCATCTACCATGCCCCCTTCGAGCGGGCCGGGACGATATAATGCCGTAGAGGCAATAATATCACGGATGTTATCGGGTTTCATCCGTTTTAATAGTTCACGAATCCCTTCCGATTCAAACTGAAATACCCCTTTAGCATCCCCACGTTGAAGCATTTTATACGTTTCAACATCATCGAGAGGGATTTTATAAATATCAATATCAATGTTACGAGTTTTTTTGATGAGTTTGACAGCATGATCGACCAAGGTCAAAGTTCGCAAGCCGAGAAAATCCATTTTCAGCATGCCGACCTTTTCAAGGTCTCCCATGACCCATTGGGTTGTTAATGCCTCGGTGATATTCCCGTTTTCGTCTTTTCGTTTGACAACCTGAACGGGCACATAATCGGTAATGGGGCCATTAGCAATCACGACACCGGCGGCATGTGTGCCGACGTTTCGGTTGGTCCCTTCGAGTTTACGGGCAATATCCACCCATTCTCGCGTGACTGGGTCCGACTCGTATTCCTTACGAAATTCAGGGGAACTTTCTAAAGTGTCGTCGATTGTGGTGCCGGGTTTGGGAGAAACCCATTTGGTCATGTAATTCACCCGATCCAAAGGAATATCGAGAACACGCCCAACATCCTTCAGGGCCGCTTTCGCTGCCAAGGTTCCAAAGGTAGCAATCTGTGCCACCGAGGATTCACCATATTTTCGTTTCACATAATCAATAACGAGTTCCCGTCGTTCTTGACAGAAATCAATATCAATATCGGGGGCTTCCGAACGATTGGGGTCCAAAAATCGTTCAAAAAGCAAATCATATTCTAACGGATCAACATGTGATAAAAATAATACATATCCCATCACAGCCCCGCATCCGGAACCCCGAGCGCTACAGGGGATACCATTTTCTCGGGCAAAGCGGACGAAATCCCAAACAATCAAAAAGTATCCGGCAAAGCCCATTCGACAAATGATATTTAATTCATGTTCAAAGCGTTCCCGAACTTTCGCTGGAGGATTTTCACCATATCGTTGAATTAAGCCCTCTTCGCCAATTTTGCGAAGGAATTCTTCAGGGGTTAGGCCATCGGGTGGTTGAAAAACGGGAAAGTGACGTTTTTTGAAATCGAGATCGATATCGATCTTGTCCGCGATCTCTTGACTACGGGCAACGGCATCTTGATACTCCGGAAATAACTGATACATATCTTCCGGCGAACGAACATAATAAGGACTTTTGATACGTCCTTCGGGATAGCTTTTCCGGTTCGGGTCTCGTTTTTTTCCGGTGTTGATGCAAAAGAGAACATCGTGCGCTTCCGCATCTTTTTGGCACAGGTAATGAGCATCAGCCGTGGCGACGAGGGGGATTCCCAGCTTGTTCGCAATGCGGGCGGCTTCGGGGGTACATTGATCCTGCAAATCTAAGCCATTATTCTGAATTTCGATATAGAAATTTTCCTTGAAAACTTTGGCGTACCATTCTGCTAATTGTGTGGCCTGTTTGAATTCCCCTTTGAGCAGATAGTCATTAAATTCCCCTGCCAAGCAGCCCGAAAGGCAAATCAATCCTTCCGAATGGGCTTCGAGCAATTCACGATCGATTCGGGGATAGTAATAAAACCCTTCGAGGTAGGCAATGCTGGCCATTTTGATTAGGTTGCGAAAACCCGTGAGATTTTTGGCCAGCAAGGTCAGGTGCGAATAGGCATCGCCTTGTTTGGTCGCTTTCTTGTCGTGCCGGCTTCCGGGCGCCACATACGCTTCGTATCCCAGAATCGGCTTAATGCCACAGTTTTTACATTCCTGATAAAACTCAATGGCACCATAAAGGTTACCGTGATCGGTAATCGCCACCGCATTCATGCCCAACGATTTTGTTTGTTGAACCAATTCGGGGATACGGTTCGCCCCATCCAATAAGCTGTAATGAGTATGACAATGGAGATGAACAAACGACTTTTTTCCCATGTCTATTCCTTCGGTTGTTGCTTCAATTGGGTCATAATCGAAATGGCATGGAAATACAACCTAAGCAGTCTCAATTTATTTTACTGCGACAGATGAAATGATTGAGAAATACACAAGGCGGAGGAATTGTAGTGATTGGTATAAAAATGAGGAAATGCAAGGAGTAGGTCGAATGAGTGATTTGGTTTTGGCCAAATTCACCAAACGACCTAGTTCCTTGCATTCGCTTAGGTTCGTGTAGGATACCCCCCTATCCTACACTCCAAAAATATCTACTTTATCAACGGGGAACTTCTTACACAAAAACTAATCGGGATCGGTTCTTTTCCCTTAAGAAGACTCCCTTCCACCGAGCGATTTTTTCAAAGAAATCCCCTTCACTTCACTCGAATTGGGATAAAATAAAGAGCATTATCAGGGATTGATTCAACCCCGATTGCGATCTATGAAGGGGGAAACTGATGGCCTCGAAGTTAAATAGCCCAAAACCGATAATCGGAGTCGTCGGCGGAATTGGGGCTGGAAAAAGCACCATCGCTCAATATCTTGTTGAGTTCGGTGGCAAGGTCGTCGCAGGTGACCCCCTAGGCCATGAGGCCCTTGAACAACCGGAAATTCTGGCCGAGATTGCGAAACATTGGGGCCAACGTGGGGTTTTAACTTCTGAAGGAAAGGTGGACCGTAAAGCCTTGGGAAGGATCGTTTTTCCAAGTCCTGTGGAACGAGCACGCTTGGAACATATTGTTCATCCTTACATCGAAAAAAGAATCCACGAAGAAGTTTTGAAAGCAGCGCACGATCCTGCCACAAAATTTGTCGTGCTGGATGCAGCCATTATGCTCGAGGCCGGCTGGAACGACGTTTGCGACAAACTGATTTATGTTCATGCGGACCGAGAAGTTCGCTTGGATCGGGTGAAAAAAGCCCGTGGCTGGACCGAGACGGACCTGATGAATCGAGAAGCAGTACAAATGCCCCCCGAATTGAAACAACAACAAGCCGATGCCACGATCCTGAATAATGGTCCCCAAGACCAAGTTCCTGCTCAAGTGGAAGCCTTGTTAAAAGATTGGAAACTTGCCTGATAGGTTGTGTCGAGTGTGACGGGTTTCTCAAAAGGTTCGACCGAACCCCCCTTCCTCTCTAAACCTCAACCCATCTCATGGAGTATTGTTATCATGTCTGAAGATCGACCTGAGTTAGAAGGATTTGACCCTTCTCGAAGCGAAGCCGTATTAGCCAATGGGAAAACGGAAGCACCGCCTGCCCCCCCCTCGAATCCTGTGAGCGAAAAGGGATTTGTCGGTTACGATGAAGACGTGAACCGAAAATACGAGGGGGCCAAACGTGGCGGAAGCCACATTGCCGAACTGCAACATAAAACGGTAGTGCAGCTCCAACAAATCGCCAAAGATGAAAATATCCCCCGCGAAGAATGGGCCAGCCTTCGCAAGCAAGATTTGATCTTTAAGATTATCAAACAACGCATCAAACAACATGGGTTGATGGACGGGGAAGGCACGCTCGAAATTTTGCCCGATGGTTTTGGTTTTTTGCGCAGCCCCGACTCGAATTACGTTTCGGGACCCGATGATATTTATATTTCGCCCAGCCAAATTCGGCGTTTTGGTTTACGCACCGGCTCGGTCGTTCATGGTACGATTCGTCCTCCCAAGGAGAATGAACGCTATTTTGCCATGCTACGGGTCGAGGCGGTCAATTATCAAGACCCAGATCAGTTGGTGAAAACCCCTGTTTTTGAGGACCTGACTGCCCTCCATCCAACGAAACGGCTGAACCTCGAAACGGACCCCAACGAGCTGAGCATGCGGGTCATCGACCTCATTACCCCCATCGGGAAAGGTCAACGGGGCTTGATTGTGGCCCCCCCCCGCACGGGTAAAACCGTTTTGCTTCAGAAAATGGCCAAAGCCATTCTCCAAAATCATCCCGAGTGTTACGTCATTGTGCTTCTGATTGATGAGCGCCCCGAAGAAGTAACCGATATGTTGCGGAGTGTGAAAAGCTCCAACTCGGAAGTGATCTCCAGCACCTTCGACGAACCGACCGACCGACATGTTCGCGTGGCCGAGATGGTCATGGAAAAGTCGAAGCGACTCGTGGAGTTTGGCAAAGATGTTGTTATCTTACTCGATTCCATTACCCGTTTAGCTCGGGCCTACAACACGGAGATGCCCAGTTCCGGAAAACTCCTCTCGGGGGGATTAGACGCTGCCGCCATGCAACGGCCCAAACGCTTCTTCGGGGCGGCTCGAAATGTCGAGGAAGGGGGTTCGTTAACGATCATCGCCACGGCCCTTGTGGATACCGGCAGCAAGATGGACGATGTGATCTTTGAAGAATTCAAAGGGACCGGTAACATGGAGATTCATCTCGATCGTCGTTTGGTTGATAAGCGGGTTTGGCCTGCCATCAACATCTCGGCCAGTGGAACTCGTAAGGAAGAACTGCTTCGGACTCCCGAGGAAATGAAGTGGATCGAAATCCTACACAAGGTCCTTAGTGATATGCACCCCGTGGAAGCGATGGAAATGCTCACCTCACGCTTGGCTCGCTATAAATCCAACTCGGAATTCCTGAATAACCTGAACTTGGCCTAGAATCGCTGATTGGCTAAACCATTCCTATAAAGCCTAGCTGCGTTGACTTTTTTTCCAGAGAATATGCCTTGAGAACCCCTAAGAAATTACCCCGTGAGGTCCTTGAACCTCATTTGTTTCCTGATGTTCCCTTTGGCGAAAAAGGCCCTGTTGTCGATTGGCAACAGGTTTTTGGCAATACTCACCCCGTTGAAATCGAAGTGGGTTTCGGTAAAGGATTATTCCTCATCAGCGAGGCCATGAAACATCCCGAACGAAATTTTTTTGGGATCGAGGTAATGCGAAAACTCCAATTGTATGTAGCGCAACGGGCCTTGATTCGGAATTTGAAAAACGTGAAATTAGCCTGTGCCGATGCTCGGACCTTTTTGCAAGATCGGGTACTCCCGCAGAGTGTGGAAACGATTCATGTATATTTTCCGGACCCTTGGTGGAAAGCGCGACATAAAAAGCGACGGGTCTTTACCCCCGAATTTGCCGAAAGTGCTGCCCGTGTTTTGATCCCGAACGGGTTACTCAAAATCGCGACCGATGTCGAAGAGTATTTTGGAGTGATGACCGAAATTGCCCGAAATCGCAAGGAATTTCTTGAGGAACCCGTTGCGCAGTCAGAAGAACCCGTCTCGCTGGCATCGATGACCAATTTCGAGCGCAAGGCCTTCCTTAAAGGAACACCCATTTGGCGCACTCAGTTCCGACGGCTCTAAGGGGCATTCCCCACCTTTTTTTCTGGGAGGTTCTTCTTGCCACTTACCTTGAACCAATTTCTGGGAATGGTCCTAGCGGGGCTAACAATCCTTGGGATTTTTGGCTTACCGGTTCTATTTATCCTCCGTCAGGCTCGGGGTCGGAAAACCCCTGTGCAAGCCACCCCGCGTTTTGCTTATGATGGCCGAATTGTCTTGACTGGCCTACTCCTTTACATCTTGCTGCCCGATCTGCTGGACCCGATGTGGCAGCAATTGGGACTGTACCACAACTTATTGGCACGCCATCAACATCAACCGGAACTCTTCAAAAGTTGGCGATTATTGTTGTCGCGGCTGTTCGCCTTTCCACTTCAATTAGGAGTGTTACTCTATGCCGAACGCATGGCGGCTCAGCACCGCTCTTCGTGGTGGAAGCACCCCCTTTTGAATTATGCACGCGGCTACCTCACTTGGTTGGCTGCCACCCCCGTCGTCTTTTTGATTCATATGCTGGCGAATTTTCTCACTGGGCTTCTCGGTGCGGAAACACAAAAACACCCCCTCACGACCTTGGCGGATGATCCGACATTTCTGGAATGGTGTCTGTTGGCTCTTCAGGCCGTGATCGTCGCCCCGATCTTGGAAGAGGTCGCCTTTCGCGGATTGTTATTCTCGTGGACCGTAGCAAATCGACCGAAACACGATCCCTCTCCGTTGGCTTTGCCCCCCCCTTTTCGTCCTTGGTTGCTGTTGATGCTTTCGGTGGGATTATGCTTTATGTTTCGCAGTGAGGAACTTTCTCAGGCAATTCAATCGGAAGAGGTCCCGTCGATTCTCAAGGAGCTGATCCCAATGGGGGTGGCCCTGCTCATTATCCCTCTTGGGTTAACGTATCCCCAACATCGTTGGCTCATTTTCAAAAAACGCCACGACTGGTTAACCGTTCTGGCAACGGCCTCGTTATTTGGTTTTTTGCATGTGAAGGTTTGGCCCACGCCGATTCCCTTATTCGTCCTAGGGTTGTTTTTGGGATATGTTCGACTTCGGACCAATAGCCTTGTGGCACCGATCGTTGCCCATGCCTTGTTCAATAGCGTTTCGCTGTTGTATCTGTTGATGGGCGGCACACCATGAGATACCAACAGGAATGAGGCCGAACGATTCAAGAGACATTTGAACGATCGTCCTTGAGACAGAGCGAATCGAGTTTTCGGGTTCCGTTAATGAATGAGGGAGTTCCGCGAATCGAGTTTTCGGGTTCCGTTAATGAGTGAGGGAGTTCCGCGAATCGAGTTTTGGCTTGTGTGAACGACTATTGATAGCGAGGAACATTCGGATCGATCAAACGGCTCCACGCTTCGATTCCACCCGCCATAGAATAGGCCACGGGAAACCCATTGGCTTCCAAGATGGCGGCTCCGGATAAGCTACGGATACCATGATGACAATAAACCACAATGGTGGCATCGGCCTCGGGGGTAACTTCATCGATCCGCGACGGTAATTCTCCGAGCGGAATCCAAGTGGCATTGGGCAGGTGACAAAATTGATATTCCCAGGCCTCGCGAACATCGAGAAGAAAGACCTTCTGATTTTGTTCGAGCATCTCGGCCACCACTTTGGGATGAATTTGTTTCGGCATAACCATTAGGATACTTAAACGCCCCGATGACGAATAGCCTCAACGTGACCAGAAAAAAAGGATGGGAACGAGACTGGTGAAAAAGACAGAAATCTCGGAGGTAAACACCCCAAAGTCATCTGGACCTGTTTGGATTGGGGTTTGAGGGATTGGAGAGTTCGTAAGAAGAATGATTCCTAAGAAACCCAACCTTCGGATTTGAGCCTTTTGATTGCAATTTCGATGTCTTGTTTGGCAAATTGCCTTTTACGGGTGTTCCAAGCATAGACTTTTTGAACCACTTCGTTGAGGGTGTTTGCGCCCTCTTGAGTGATGACCCAATGAGTCGTTGCCAACAGTTCTAGTGAGGAGGGGGACTCAAAACCCCGTATCAAGCGCAAAACCCGTTCTAGATTTGGGCGAACATCTTCCGTTTCTTCGATGAGTTGTTCGAGAGGGGGAAGAAGCCCCCAGTGAAATCGGATGGGTTTATCGGGTTGATCGCCCCCGTCACCATAACCTTCAATATAGTGGCCCTCTAAATCGGTAAGCACATGTCGGAGATTATCCGCGTAAGGGCCGTAAGGTGCTTTGCAAAATTTCAATTTGAGATCATACCCTGATGCTTGGAGAAAGTACGTCAACTTATGAATTTCCAAAAGCGTAAGGAATGGGGCGATTCCCATGGCAAGATACTGGTACGCCAGAGCAAAAAGAGATTTTCGTTTCGGTGTGAGCTTGGGAACTGTGCCTTTAACGATTTCCTGAACGGGAGGAGCTCCGCTTGGTTCAAAGAGCAAAACCTTTACTTCGGGAAGCGACTTAAACGCCTCAACGATCATGGGTCGCACCGTATCCCAACTTAGCCCTCCTAAACCGCACCCTAATGGAGGAATGG
>CAZFDX010000049.1:0-5817 GCA_964518325.1 uncultured Alcaligenaceae bacterium
CCCGATGGCGAGACCTTTCGGAAGACCAACGCACGGGCTCCAAAATTTCGGGTCGCGATGCCCGTTTCTAAAGAATTAGCCTGTGGGGATGTCGGGATCGGTGCGATGGCAGAACTTCCCGAACTTTTGAAACTCGTTGATGAGTTAACCCAAAATCCGATTGACCCTCCGACCGATCCCTTTGCATAAGAGGCTAAATTTTCTTCAGTTTAATTTCCGGTATCAACTCGATTTTGGGTGGAAAGGCCTTTGTGACCCGTGAAGTAGGCAAGCCAGACAAGCCACGCGACGCAGGCAAATGCTTATTTCGATTTTGGGAACCCTTGAAGGTCTTGCTCACAAACTTTTGGATGGAAAGACCGATGACCCAATTTTGAAGTACCCAAACGAACGATTTTGGTTTCCCCAGCGATTTGAAAAATGTGCGAAGCATGTAGTACCACCTTGAGGGACCTCCCAGAATGATTCCGCGCCAGAGAAAACGTAACGAATAGCCCAGTAGCTCCCACCCGTTGAGTCCCAAATCGGAGTGACGACGGGTTAAAACTCGTAGCTTATTCTCAATTCGGCGAGCGATCGCAGAATTGGTCGAGATTTCCAACAATAATTGGCGAAAACCCCGAATCAATTCTTCGTAAGAGAGATGAATGGGTTCGATATTGGTCTGCTGCCAATTGTTCCATAAATCGGGAGAGGGTTCTTGCTGGCGAAGTCGACCTGCTTGTTCGATCCGTTCATAAAGGGGCGTTTTCGGTAAAGCAATCAGCAGAGCAATCGAAGCCAGAATAATTCCAGAATCGAAAATGAATTTCTTCTGCCGCTCGAAGGTGGTCGCATCATCGTTATCGAAACCAATGACAAAACTGGCATATACCTCCAATCCATTCTGATAAAGGGTCTGAACCGAGGTGAGTAAATCTTCGTGTGTATTCTGGGTCTTGAGAATCTCCCGCAGGGTAGTATGCTCAGGTGTTTCGATCCCTAGAAAGACCCAATGAAAACGGGCATCGTACATAGTCTTCAAAAGGTCGGGGTATTGTGCCACATTCAAGGAAACCTCGGCCCCGAAGGAGAAGGGGTAGGAATATCGGTGTTGATAGTCTTTCAGAAATTGCACTAACTCGCGAAACCGAGGGAGATGCCCGATGAGGTTATCATCCACAAAGAAAAGTTGTGTAACTCCATTTTGACGGAGTAGGTCCAACTCTGCTTCGATCTGTTGCAGAGTTTTCGTTCGAGGTTTTCTCCCAAAGGTCACAATAATATCACAGAATTCACAGCGAAAAGGACACCCCCGCGAGAATTGAATGCTGATACTCTGATATTGATGCAATTGAAGGAGATCGTATCGAGGAGTGGGAGATTCCGTGAGGGGAATCGAATCGGTTTCGTGATAAAAATTCCGAGCAAGTCCGAGTTCATAATCCCGACAAAAGGCAGGCCAAATTCTCTCTGCTTCCCCTGCTAGCACGGTGTCTACCCAAGGATGATATTCTTCAGGACAAAGCGAGGCATAGCTCCCCCCTGCGATGGTGTAACGTCCTTTCTCTCGAAATCGTTCCAGAATTTCCTTTTGGCGGGGATATTGCACTGCCATCCCACACACGCCTACCAGATCACAATCGCTCTCAAAATCAATTTCTTCGATGTTTTCGTCCACGATGGTGATTTGCCAATGGGCAGGGGTCAAAGCAGCAATAGTTGCTAAACCCAACGGAGGAAGTAACGCGGATTTGTTCACAGCAATTTCAGAGAAGACCCAAGAAAATGACCAGAAATTTTCAGGGAAACATGGGTTGATTAACAGGAGTTTCACGAAATAATACCAAAGTGAAATAGGTATTGGAATCACTTTCAATGTATCATTTTTTGAAACTCAAAGATATACGAATCCTGCGAGAGGGTAAAATTTCTACCTTTTCGACCGCTTCGACTTGTTTATGTTTCTGAAACGCTTGTTCGAGCCTTTCACTAAGTCCCCGTTCGAGAAGATTGATTTTGTCGGGAAAAGCCCCGAGATACTGCACCTCACCGAGAAAATCGGCTTTTTCCTTATGGGGAGGGGTAGGGCATTCAATTTCTTGGAACGGAAGTAGAAATCGTTCCCGAGGCCCTAGGGATTCGCGGGCCGCTTTCGAGAGGGCAAAAATCCCTGAAAAAGCTAATACCACCACCAACAGAGTCAGAAAAATGGCCCACAACGGGCGAAGCCATCGGTAACGGCTCGGAGGCAGGGATTGTTGTAGATTGATATTCGTCTTCATATTCGACGAGTTTACCACACTTTCAGCTCTTGTTCGAGAACGATTCCCGTTTCGGTTTTGACTTTATCTCGGATCATGTTCACTAAACCCAATACATCCTGAGAAGTGGCCTCTTTAGTCACGACGATGTAGTTCGGATTACGGTAGTGAACTTCGGCGGCTCCGAAGCGAGCTTGACGCAGATTCGATTTGACAATCAGGCTCGCGGCGGACTTCATGGGTGGGTTTTTGAACACCCGCACTGCGGCAGTGAATCCCAAAGGTTCTTCGGCCTTACGATAGACCCAAGCTCGACGCATTCGTTTGGTGATCGAACTGATTTGGTCGTTTTCCAAGGCAAATTCCACGGATAAAATCACGGGATCATCCAGATCGCTCACATGTTCTCCGAAACGGAGTTCCGAACGCTCTCTCTTTGCAATTTGGCCGGCATCATCTAGAACATGAACACGCAAGACAGGCTCAGAGACTTCGCCGAGTTTGTCGCCGGCATTAGTTCGGAGGGCACCTCCCACGGTGGCGGAAATCCCCACCAGCGATTCAAAACCTGCTAGGCCACATAGACAAGTTTGAGCAACCACATCGGCAAGGTTGGCACCTCCACCCGCTTTCACGATTTTCCCTTGGATTTCGATCTTGGTGAATTCAGGCTTGACCAATCGAACGATCAGTCCGGCCACTGGTTGTTCGCGAATCAAGACATTCGCACCACCGCCAAGCACACGAAACGGAATTTTGTCGCGTTTGCAGGCTTGAATGAGCTTCGAGAGTTGCTCAATCGAATCGGGTTCCGCCACATAATCGGCGACGCCACCGATTTTCAAACGGGTGTAAGGCGCCAAGGGAACTTGACTTTTCACGATATTCGGAAACTCTTCGGCTAAGCCCATATCTCACCCAACAAAACCATTTTATTCTCTTCTAGATAGAGTATCGACAGGCATCTCATAAGCCAATTGGCCGAACACACCGATTCCCATATCAGAAGGATGCCAACAACAAAGTTCTGCTCATAAAGTTGTTTTTGGATCAGAAGAGATCAAAGGCATAATCGATTCGGTTTTCTGACAGAGAGAGTGTGAAACTTAAAAAGGTTACGATTTGGGTGGGTCGTTGGGATTGATTTTTTGAGAGGCCAACTTCGTGAGTTCGGCGAGTTGTTCCGGAGAGAGGGCTTTGAGAATATCTTCCATACCCAAACCTTCGAGGCGTTTTTCTGCGGGAATGCCTTCGAGACGATCTTCAAGAGGGATTTTTTTGAGGAATTTTTTGCGGGCACTTTCGATTTGGGCCCAAGTTTCGATGGCATCATCTTCAGTGGGGTTGAGTAAATCGATCATGTCCTGATCTCCTTCTTCTTGATAACGTTTGAGGAGTTGTCCGATTAACGTTTCATATTTGGTGGGCGTTAATTGATGTTGCTTCATTGCATATTCTACACGATTTCTGAGGTTGCTGAACAGCAAAAGGTTGGCATTTTCTTTGTTCAATTCGAGTTCGTTGATGACGATTAAGCGAATGGGGGTGATGCCATATTCGACCTCGTAGACACCCGGTTTAATAGGTAGGTTGGGGATTTTGGGATTATTCAGGATATCCGAAGGTCGTCGTGTCCCGATGGCAAAAAGCCTAACCGAATCACGATCGAGTTCCTTTTTATTCGAGGGAGCAGCGGTTTTGAGATAGGCGGAATAGTAACCGATTAATTCTTCCAGAGAGCGACTAGTTAAGGATTCTTGATGGGATTTGAAAGTAAATAAGTTATGCTGTTTAAGGCCTTCGATGCCTTCGGCCAGAAGGGGAACGGAGGTGGGAGCGTCTTGCGGGGAGGTGACGAGGATATCGATCCGTTTGGGAGTGGTCGCGACATCGAATTCGAGTTGGACTTCAAAGGAAGAGTCGGCAAAGGTATGAGCAAAGACAACCCCTAAGATATGATGCCAATCGGTTCTCTCGGTTTCGGTATCCCGTGACGGTTCGGGCATTCCCTGCCCCCGTTGTGACGGTTCGGACATTCCCCGCCCCCTTTCTGAATGGGTGTTGGCCTTAGTTCTTTCTTGTTGGATAGCAGACCAACACCAGCACGAGAGCCACGCTGGCTAAAGCAGCGACGATGGCCCCTGCAGGGGGACCTTTCGTGGGTTTTTCTTCGGGTTGTTGTTGAGTGAAAATATCGGGATTTTCTCGAAGCCCCGGACGAATGTCCGAGTTGGTTTGCCCCAGACTAGGCGATACCACAACGAGTCCCAAAAACCAGATTCTTAGCCAGCGCATCTCGAATCCTCTACCGGTAATATCTAAACTGATGCTCAATAGAAACCTTTTGTCAAAGAATATCTTACGAACCTTCATGGATTCTCTCACGCAACGACGTCCCCAAACCATCTCGGAGATTGGTGAAATAGTCAAGCAGGCGGCTGCCGAAGGATGGGCTTTGTATCACCGAGGGGGGGGGACACAATTCGATTACGGGTATCCGATTGAGAAAGCAGGGATGATTGTGGAATTAGGAGAAATCCGAAAGGTGATCGATTATCCTGCCCGCGATATGACTATCACGGTTCAAGCAGGAATGACCCTAGAGGAATTATCCCAAGTTCTGCGTCAAGAAGGTCAAGAACTCCCTGTGGATGTCCCTTTAGCGGGACGGGCCACAGTGGGAGGCGCGATTGCAAGCAATGCCAGTGGGCCACGTCGATTCGGTTGGGGAACGCTGCGGGATTATGTCATCGGTATCAGTTTAATTAACGATCAGGGAGTTGAGGTGAAGGGGGGGGGACGGGTCGTCAAAAATGTGGCCGGATACGATTTGATGAAACTGCTAACCAATTCTTGGGGAACCTTGGGAATCATTACGCAAGTGACCTTGAAGGTGCGTCCCGTGGCCGAGAATCGTCAGGCAATCTTGATTCCTTGTGAGGCAACCGATCTTTCTGCACTTTGGGAGTTAGTTCGCACGACCAAAACCCGCCCTATTGCTTTTGAGATTCTTTCACCGGAAATTCCCCTGTTTGCGGCAGATACAGGCACTGGTTGGCGTGTCTGGATTGCTTTTGAAGATAACACACCTTCGGTCGTTTGGCAGGTCAAAACATTTCTAAGCGAGTTACCTGCTCATCTCGAAAAAAAGGCACAGATTCATTCCGAGGCCAAATATCTGAAATCGTTGAATGATCTCACGGATTTCCCCTTCCAGATCGAGCAATCCACCGTCCTAAAAGTGAACGATCGCCCCTCCCGAGCGGTCGAGTTCGCTTTATCCTTTGCTCAGAATTTACCTTGTCATGTGCTAGGAAGCGCTGGGAGCGGTATCTTGTATGTGATACTCATACAAGGATACGAGCAATAGATTGGTTCGATTCAATCGCGAATTCTGCACCAAATTTCTCCGGCGGGGAACTGCATCATCCACAATTGTTCCGAACAACTGAAACGAAACTTACTCGTTTGGGGTAAGGAAAAACCCGATTGGAGTTTGATGCGGGCCGTGAAAAACGCTCTGGACCCCCAAGGGATATTTAGTCCCAGCCGATTTGTAGGGAGAATCTGAAAA
>CAZFDX010000050.1:0-2549 GCA_964518325.1 uncultured Alcaligenaceae bacterium
GGGATCAGGGGGGAATTACCAGAAACTCCGAAACAGCTCGATCATCGCATTGAGAATTTTATTATTGGGAACAATGCCCTAGCACTAGAAACCGCTGCCAACGAAGCGCAGCGGCTGAATTACCCGCAGGTGATTCGTTTACCTTCCAACGAACAAGGTGATACGCAAACTTGTGCGCGGGAATTCGCACAGAAACTTCGTGGTTACCGGAATCGATTCACGGAACCCGTTTGTGTATTAAGCGGGGGAGAAACCACAGTGAATCTTGGGACGGCATCGGGTCGCGGGGGCAGGAATCAGGAATATGCCTTGACCTTGCTCACGCAATTCTCGGAACAGGAATGGGAACAAATCACATTTCTCTCGGCAGGTACCGATGGCGAAGATGGGCCGACACCCGCTGCGGGGGCCTTTGCCGATCGCGAGATGATTCATCAAATGCAACGGCACCAGTTGAATGCAGACGATTATCTTTCCCGTCACGATTCCTACACTTTCTTTGAAAAAACCAACGGGTTATTCATCACCGGTTTAACCGGAACGAATGTGATGGATATCCGAGTGACTCTTCTGGAACCGACTCAAAGGATGGCTTAAATGACTTCACGAATGATCGTTTTGACGGGTGCCACCCGAGGATTAGGACGGGCCTTGGTCCGTGAATTTTCTCATTTAGGGCATACGGTGCTGGGATGCGGTCGATCGTCGGATCATATTTCCGAATTAAAATTGCAATATCCCCCCCCCCACTTGTTTTCGGTGGTCGATGTGCGCAACGAGGCCGAAGTGCAAGCATGGGCCCAAGAAATTTTGCAGCGACATGGCCCGCCGGATTTGCTCATCAACAATGCGGCCTTGATGAATACCCCCCGCCCGTTATGGGAGGTTCCTGCCTCGGAGTTCGATGAATTAATTCGAGTGAATGTCATTGGTGTGGCGAATGTGATTCGCGCCTTTGTGCCGGCCATGGTTGCGAATCGCAAAGGGGTCATCGTGAATCTTTCCAGCGGATGGGGGCGCTCGACCTCGCCTACGGTTGCGCCATATTGTGCTTCAAAATATGCCATCGAAGGATTGAGCTTGGCCTTGGCCCAAGAACTTCCGCGAGGAATGGCGTGTGTTCCTTTGAATCCCGGAATTATTGATACCGATATGCTCCGACAGGCTTGGGCCGAGGGGGCGAGCCATTATGAATCGCCCGAAAAATGGGCCAAACGTGCTTCCTTGTTTTTGTTAAGTTTGTCGGCAAAGGATAATGGAAAATCGCTTTCCGTCGGCTAGAGCAAGTGCGAGGTTCGTGTCGCATCAAAAATGCCGACTCGTCCGCGTCCACAGAAATGACACCATCGGGGAGAATGTCCCTTACACTCGTCATGAACTCGCTTTTCTTTGTTGTGTCATGAACTCGCTTTACGATACGTTTCATTCGAGCGGCCCAAGTTTATTCTGAAAATCGTCAGAGCTTTTCGCTTTCTTTAGGCACCACGAACCGATAAACCAATAGCCCCACGAGGACAAATGCCGTTCCTGTTAACGACTCTTGAGTTTGGTTGAAGAACATGTTCGCTAGGATGAACCCCATGGCAGCCACATAAACAATCGGCAGGATCGGATAGAGCGGACAACGATAAGGTAAGGTCGGGATCAAATGGGCATGGCGTCGCCTGAGAATAAAAATGGAGGCCACCCCCATCGTTTCAAAGGCAATGGCTCCGAACATGGCAAAATCGGTCATGACGTCGAAGGGGTCTTTCGTATGGGCTAACAGGGCCACCGAAATCACTAAGATCATGCACCAACAGGCCAAGGCCAGAATCGCGAAGCGGGGCGTTTGCGAGTGTGCCGAAACCTGTTGCAGTTTTCGCGGGGCTAGGCCATCTTGCCCCATAGCAAAAAGAACCCTTGGACCTACGAGCATATTTCCATTCAAGGAGCCGAGTACCGAAATCATAATCGCCATCGAAATTAGCATCGCACCGGTTGAACCGATGAGCCGAAGCATGTAGACCCCCGCAACGGGTTTTCCTTCCGTGTGGGTAATTTCTTCCGTGGTCAAAACGAGATAATAAGAAAGGTTGACCCCCACATACAGGAGGATGATGGTGAAAACCCCGATCATCAAAGAGCGGGGCAAGTTTTTTTGCGGTTCTTTCACTTCGCCGGCAATGGGTGCTAAATTCATCCAACCATGATAAGCCCAAAATACAGCGACCAAAGCCCCCGTGAATCGGAACAAATCAAACCCCGTCCAAGCGGGAGATAAACGAGCCAACGAGGGGCGAACCTGCGGTTCCACGAATAAAGGTAACAGAAACGGAATCAAGGCGATGATTCCCAGCGACCCGATTTTGATTAAGGTGAAAAACACCTGCACATGGGCACCGAATCGAGTACCGACGAGATTGACCCCACACAAAAAGCCGATCGCTGCGAGGGTGACTGCTAATTGGCCGAAACGACTTAGCCCCTCACCAATAGTCCGTTCTGTCACATGAGAAGGCGATTGGCTAAAGACCGTGGCCAGGGCGGCAATCGAGGCCGACCGGATC
>CAZFDX010000051.1:0-9100 GCA_964518325.1 uncultured Alcaligenaceae bacterium
ATCAATCCTAATCCCAATATCACGAGGGGGGCAAAGTATCGCCAATTTAACACGCGCATGAAACCTGATCCTTTCTCGGTTCGTTTAGGAAATGTTTTAGAAAGGTTTCTTCATTCGGTTCGTTTAGGAAATGTTTTAGAAAGGTTTCTTCATTCGGTTCGTTTAGGAAATGTTTTAGAAAGGTTTCTTCGTTCGGTTCGTTTAGGAAATGTTTTAGAAAGGTTTCTTCATTCGGTTCAATGGGCAAAAGAGATTGCTAACGATCTCGTTTGCCGGACCAATGCGCCAAGGTGGTGAGAGCATCTTTTGCCTGAGAGGGGCGCAGTTTCTCTAAGGATTCTTGGGCTTCATCTACTAATTTTTGGCAGGTTTTCTTGCTCGATTCTAGGGCATGGGACTTTCGTAACCGAGCAAGTAATTCTTGATGGCCGCTCGGATCGCTGAGCAAAGCACGAAGCGCACTGCGTTCCCGAGGGGGGGCTTCATTCAAGAAACGAATCAAAGGGAGCGTGAGCTTTCCTTGCAACAGGTCGGTGCCCAAGGTTTTGCCAACCACTTCGCTATCCCCTTCGAGATCGAGCAAATCATCGGCAATTTGGAAGGCCAAGCCGAGATTACGGCCATAAAGGGCCAGCTGCTTGACGATCTCGGGAGAAGAACCGGCGTAATAGGCGCCCAGATGGGTGCAACACTCGGTTAAGGTACCGGTTTTTCCCAGAATGATCTTAAAATAGTCGGCCTCGGTGAGTTCCCAATTGCGAGCACTACGAACTTGAAGGAGTTCCCCCGCACAAACCCGATTGGTCGTTTCACCGATCTTCAAGCAAGCATGGGCATCGACCGTGGCACAAAGCCGAAAGGCGCTCGAAAAGAGAACATCGCCGAGCAGGATACTTTGCTGATTGCCCCAACGGGAATTGATGGTCGAAACATGCCGCCGAGTCTCGGCTTCGTCCAAAACGTCATCGTGAACCAAAGTGGCAGTATGGATCATCTCGACGACGGCAGCCAAGGTATAATGAGCCGGCGTGAGTTTCCCGCACGCTAAGCCGCTGAGCAGCACCAACATGGGGCGTAATCGTTTCCCCTTGTAGTGCTGCAAATGATCAATCAAGTCGGGGAATTGCTCCCGAAAAGGGGCCAACGTCTCGGCAAAGATCGCTTCCACTTTGGCAAGTTCCGCTGCCGTGAGGTCGTGCAGGGCCGCTTTGCTCAACAAATACGGGAGAGGAGCAGCGACAAATTTCTCGGGCATAAACTGCATCATGATTCACTCCTCTCTCGATCTGGGTTCGTGGGCATTTTTCGGACAAAATCGCCGCTCTGCCCCCCCGATTTTTCCATCAGTTGGATCGTTTCCACCGTCATGCTCCGATCCACAGCTTTGCACATATCGTAAATGGTCAGGGCAGCGATACTGGCTCCGGTAAGGGCTTCCATTTCCACACCGGTCCGGCCGATCGTTTTCGTGGTGAGTTCCACTCGTAGGCGCTCGGCATCCAGAAATTCAAAGCGGACTTGAACCGAAGTCAAAGGCAAAGGGTGGCATAACGGGATTAGGTCGGCCGTTTTTTTGGCGGCCATGATCCCTGCCAGTCGGGCGACTTCGCAGACATCCCCTTTGGCCAGTTGCCGATTTTGGATCATTACCAAGGTTTCTGGCTTCATTCGGATTATGGCAGATGCTTTGGCAATCCGAATCGTCTCAGGCTTTAGGGAGGTATCGACCATCCGGCTCCCCCCGTGTTCATCAAAATGGCTTAGCTCTGCCATACATTCCTTATCTGATAAAACCGCACTAAATTAGTACCATTAACACCCAGTTCATTTCTTATCGAACATCCTCTTTATTGTTAGTTGCTCAACCGAATCGAACACAATCAAAATTTGCAAAAGGGAAAAACCTTACTTGGGCAGTGCTTCAGATCATCAGCTCTTCGATAGGGGTCCCTGAAAATTTGCAAAAGGGGAAATCCCTACTCCAGATGATTTGGCAGAAACAGGGAACTTTGCTATATACAAACACCATTCCTATATTGCCCCAGACCGGATGAGCTATGTCCCATTCTGTTGAAATTCGTCCGATGATTGCGGAGGATATTTCTCCGTTGGTGGAAATCGCCGAGGCCACCGGTGTGTTTCGCCCGTTAGAGATCGAGGTCTTGGCGGAATTATTGGATGACTATCTGTCGGCGTTAGCCAGCGAAGAACAACACCAGTGCCATTCTTTGTTAGTGGGTGGGGAATTAGCGGGCTTTGTGTATTATGCCCCGACCCCGATGACCGAGGCCACTTGGTATCTGTATTGGATTGTGGTGGATGCAACCCGTCAACGTCATGGCTTCGGGAAATTATTGCTCGGGCATGTGGAAGAATCGATCCGACAGCACGGCGGAAAAACATTGGTGATCGAAACCTCGATGCTGCCAACCTATCAGGCGACCCGTCAGTTTTACTTGAAAAACGGGTACACCTTTGCCGGAGAAATTCCCAACTATTATGCAGACGGGGACGGCATGGGGATATTTTATAAATCGCTTGAGTGTTGATGACGTGTTGGATCGGTTGAGAAATCCCATCGAAGCATAGATGAGTTCGATTGGCGATGGGCGATACGGATGCTACAGGGTTTTGAGATACTCGATGATTGCCATTCGTTCGGGATCGGTCAATTTGTCGCCGTAAGTGTGACCGGCATTGCTTCGCCCCGGAAGTGTCGTGTCGTAAATTTTTCTTCGCTCGATCGCAGGGGCCGTGTTCGGCAGTTTATCCTTAACAAGGGTGACCTTCCAACCGACCTTTTCAAAGTCGTAATCCTCCTTGTCTGTTTTGAAGGAGCGAGTGTATCGTTGCGGTCGCGATTTCGAGTTCAACACATCGTAAAGGGTCGGTACGGAACCATTGTGGAAATAAGGTGCAGTGGCCCAAATCCCATCGAGGGGGGGGGCTTGGTACCCTTTGGTGGCCATGACCGGTTTTCCTTCAGGTAAGAACCAACGAGTTTTTTCTTGAGCAAACCACGTTTGGTTGTAATACTCGCCAAATTTTTCAGAGATCCCGTAGAAGCGATTTGGATCGGTACCAATTTCATCAAGGGGGATGATTTTATTGGGATAGGTCCATTTTTCGCCGTAGGTCCCATGACAAGAAGCACAATTTTTCAGGAAGAGTTTTTCGCCTTGGGCCGCTAATTCCGTGTCGATCTTCTCGGGATATTTCGGGGGTTCCATCGCGAGCATATATTCTTGAATATCGTAAAAGGCCTCCTCGTGTTTGTGGAATTCTTTGGGACTCGTCAGCGGACTCATCATAAATTGCATTTTCGAGCGGATGGAACGGGCATCGGCCCCGCCTGTGTGATACATGGTCCGTTTCTTTTTGAGCAACCACCAAGCAGGGGTATCTTCACAGAGATCATCTTTCAAACCGAGGTCTTTGCGGGGTTGACGAAATGTCAGGTCCGGTTCCCGAAACCCGAGTAGGTACACCGACATCCCACCGGCTTCGGTCGTTCCGCGAGCATTCGAGAAGGTGAACGGTAAGGGGATATTCCGACCATCAGCGTAGTTCAGGTCATCAAACAGGGCATGAATATCCAACTGGGTGTTGCCGAGTCCGATGATGGATTTCCCGAAGATGGAACCCCCGTGACAGGACATACAATCGATCGCTAATCCTTTGAAGACTAATAAGGGGCTTTCACGCAACCCCATCGGTAGATTTTTGTTGGGATAGGGGGCCTCGTTCAAGCCATAGTATTCGCGAAAAGCCTTGTCGTAATCTTTGGGTTTTTCGGCCACCCCCCAGCGTTTCCAAGCATTGCCATAGGCATTGGCGGTCCACAACCCCGGAATGAACGCAGTGCTTTCTAGGGCTTTTTTGCCCCGTTGTGCTGCCGTTTCCTGTGCAAATGTGGTTGAGCATAAAACCAGAGCGAACATCACGATTGGTCGATTCATGGCATTCCCTGCGAGTAAATCGAGATGAAGTCAAGGGCATAGATGATTATAGCAGCCGCTCGATTTTGTATCCGCTTCCTATTTTGACTAACCGGAATTCTTCATCAAAAATTTATTCTGACAAAGGCTTGATTATCCCTGAGAAATCAGTCAATTCGGTCAAACCTTACGGGGGTCTTCTTTTCACTGTGGTCGATTTAGCGAAACCTTAATGCCCCCCCTGTGGCCGAAAACTTTCACCAGTCTGACTCTATTGAAATTTTCGAGATTTTCTTGAACAAGACCAAGCAGAAGGTATCAGGCAGGTCATGCTTTTCTGCACGACTCAATACGCGATTTTCTTAAGTGTGGTGCTCCTGCTCTATTGGGGGACCCCGTGGAAGTCTTTTCGGATTTGGCTATTGGTTGCAGCAAGTTTTTGTTTCTATGCCACATGGAATCTGTACCTCGCTTTGCTGGTACTGGGGACAGCCACGATTGATTATTTATTGGCGCGGGGGATGGATTATTCCTCGCGGGAGTCGATCCGGAAAGGGTTGGTGATGGGCAGTATCGGGATGAATTTGGGGATTCTCATTCTCTTCAAGTATCTGAATTTCTTTTTAGAGTCCCTATCCGAGGTTCTACAGGCCTTTGGAGCCGAAAGTTCCCTGCGAACTTTGGAGATTATCGTTCCGGTAGCGATTTCGTTTTATACCTTCGAGGCGATCAACTACGCAGTGGAAGTGTATCGTCGCAAAATCCCTGCAACGAAAAATCTGGGGCATTTCCTGTTGTTTATCTTGTTTTTCCCTCACCTTGTTGCAGGGCCGATTGTTCGTGCCCGCGATTTTCTTCCACAAATTGAACGAGACAAAATTTGGTCATGGACTCGGGCTAGTGCCGGCTTGGCCTTGATTTGCTTGGGGGTGTTTAAGAAACTCGCGATTGCCGATCGCTTGGTCCTTATTGTGGACCCTGTCTTTGCCAATGTGAGCGCTTATGCAACCGAAGTTTGCTGGGCGGCCTCTGTAGCTTTTGCCTTGCAAGTGTACTGCGATTTCTCGGGTTATTCGGATATTGCCCTCGGTTCGGGATACCTGTTGGGTTATAAATTGGCGATTAACTTTCGCCTGCCCTTTTTAGCAGTGAATATCGCGGATTTTTGGCGACGGTGGCATATTAGCCTATCGAGTTGGTTGCGCGATTATGTTTTCTTCCCGTTAGGTGGCTCGCGTGGCTCCGCTTGGCGGGTCTCTCGAAATCTGATTATCGTCATGACCTTAGGTGGTCTTTGGCACGGGGCCAATTGGAATTACATTACTTGGGGGGCACTGCAAGGAGTTCTTCTCGCTTCGCATCGATTTCTATTGGTCCCCTTCTGGAAGTTTTTGGGTTGGGATCGCTTTTGGGAATCGGCTGTCGGAACGATCTTCCGAGTGGGGGTGACCTTTACCTTCTTTTGTCTGGGGTTAGCGATATTCCGCAGTCACGGCCTTGCGGCTGCCGGCGAAATGCTTTCGCGAATGTTTGTGTATCACATGGGGCAAGGGCTGCCCATTTCATGGCTGGGGTTGCTCCTCACGGTGTGGGTCGTCTTTCTGGGGCACTTTGTCGGTGCTTATCTCAATACGCACTCGTTGAAATGGTTGACCCTATCTCGTTGGGTTCCTTCTCCTGTGATGGGAATGGCCTGTGCCTTGCTCATGGGTTTAGGAATCGTTTTGGCACCAGGGGTTAGTTTGGCGTTTGTCTACTTCCAATTTTAAGGAGCCACTCGGCATATGAGTACCACTACAAACCCCTCTCCGAATGCTCTTCGCAGGCGCCGCTTACTCCGCACCACTTGGCGTTCGGATGCGGGACATACTCTCTTCCCTGCTGCGATCCCTTCACGCCGACGGCAACGCTGGATTGCTCAACAAAAAAGGATGATTTTCTGGGGCCTATTCGCATTTATTCTGTTGCAGCTCGCCTTGGGGTGGGGGATTGAAAATGAAATTTCCCTGCGTGATCCCGAATATCATCAACTCGAAAGAACCTTGCGGGAACGTCTGGCAGAGAATCCGCACAAGGACCTTTTATTGTTCGTGGGGAGTTCTCGCTTTACCAATGGGATCGATGCCCGCCGGTTGAACGAACATCCAGATTGGGGGCATTATCTAGTATTTAACTTTGGCATCCCGACGGCAGGCCCGACTTTAGAACGAATCATGATCGATCGTTTGCTCGATCGAGATATTGTTCCCAAAATCATTTATCTGGAAGTGTTGTTAACCCACCTCAATGCGGGACCTCAACAGCAACTCGATCAAAAGATGATCGATGCCGCCCGCTTGAGTTATTCCGAGTTACGTTTTGCTTGCGAATCGGGAATTGCCGGAGACGCGCAGAGTTCGACAGATGCGCGGAGTTCGCATAGTTCAGGAAATGCACGGGGTTCACTTTGGGGGCAATGGTTGTCCAGCCGCCTACTCCCCATGAGACGACATCAAAAAGAATTGCATGATTCTATTGCATTAGATGCCCCTTCGTCTGGTGCCTACTCCTCTGAGGCCTTCTCGTCTGGTGCTTCTTCGTCTGGTGCTCCTTCGTCTGGTGCGAAACAAACGGAACGGGCCGACCACCATGACGATTACGGCACACGGATGCGGAACGTGCTGATCCACACCCCCGAACAGATGAAAGCCTTGGCATTGCGACAATATGGCCGATACTTGGAATCGTTTGAGGTGGCTCAGGGGCCTTACCGTCGCTTACTTCAAACCATCGAACTTTGTCATCAACGGGGAATCGAGGTCGTGCTACTGGTGATGCCTGAAGGTCAAGAATTTCGAGAGGGGGGGGGAACAGAAATCATTCAAAAACGGGAAGCCTTTATTGAACGCATCCGCCGAGAAGCGAAAGTCCCGTTGATCGATGCCCGTCATTGGTGTGCGAACGAGGATTTTTATGATGGCCATCATCTCAGTGTTCAGGGGGCCACCCGATTTACAGCCCGACTTTCTCAGGAAACTCCCAGCTATCAAAAGGCCCAAAAACCCTAGTCTGGGCGGTTTTGGAGCCATTCCCCTCCTCTCATCTCAATCCTCACTGCAACAGGTTCTCATTCGTGCAGAGATTCAAATTGTAGGGAGAAACTGCCATGCTCTGGAAATATGACTGGCTCATCTGTTGTCCCACAATCCTTGTTTCCAATCGAAATCCGTTGCCAAATCGACTCGAATTTGGGTACGATAATGATAGCCCTTATCTTTCGCGAGATGCTCATGCGTTTGGCAGTGCTATTGATCGTTTTAACGAGTTTCGTCGTCTTGGCTCAAACAACTCCGGTCGAAACCGTAACCGATGCCCAAATCCGAAAAGCCATCGAGGATTTAGGCTCCAGTAAATTCGTAGTGCGAGAAAAAGCCAGTGTGTTTTTAGAATCGCTAGGTCGCAGGGCCGAACCATTTCTCGAAGAGGCTGCCAAAAGCCCTGATGAGGAAGTTTCGCAACGAGCGCGCGACATATTAGCAAAATACGAATGGGGACTTTATCCCGATACTCCCAAGGAAATGGCAAAACTCATTACCGATTTTCGGAGTGGGAATCTCGATATACAAATTCAGGTCATCCGTAAACTCGCGAAAATGCGGCCTATCCCTGTCAGCACTATTTTCAAATTGGTCGGGAAAGTGACCGATGGGGAAACGAAAATCATTATCTCGGCAGAACTGGCCAATGTGGTCTCCAAGGCCGTTCCCGAATTACTCATCGAAGCCGACATTCAAACAGCCGAGAAATTCTTGGAACTCACCGCAGACCTGAACGCACAGACAGCCCATAACTACGCGATTTTCCAGTACCAAACCGGCAAACTGGATCGCGCCATTGAATTGTGGAAGAAGAAACCGAAACCCAAAGACCAAGCCCACAACGCGGACCTCGTCTTGCTGCACCTATACCGCATGAAGAAAGATTGGGCCGAGGCTAAGAAAATTGCGGACAAAATCCCTCAGCAGGAATTTCAATTCAAAGTTCGTTGGGAAGCCAACGACTGGAAAGGGCTTCTGGAACTCAATAAAGATTTGCCTAGCCTTGAACTGGGTGAGAAAGCGACCCTGTACCGGCTCATGGGGAATGTCGATAAGTTCCGAGAAACCTTGGACGAATTAAAAAAACAGCTCGACGGGGTAGAAGGCGATGACCTGCTGGCAGAACATCTTGGGAGAGTGTTACTCATCAACGGTTATGGGAACGAAGCGATTAAACTTCTGACCGAGAAAAGAAGTGCCCGCCCCCATTTCACTTTTGAGATTCTCTGCGCCCAAGGGAAATATAAGGAGGCCTTTGCGTTTGCCGATCAAGTGAAAAAAGAAGCCAAAGGGGAAAATCAATCGACGCTTCTGCTCGATCTGAGCCGAGCCAAAATTCTCGCACAGTTAGGGGATCGAGATGGTGCGATTCAGTTGTATCGCAAACTCGCAGAGGGGAACCCACAAGAAGGAATCGAAGTGATTCTAAGCCTGATCCTCGAATCGGCCGATCGAGCAGGACTCCGCCGTTTTGCCGTCGAGTTTCTGTGCGAAATCTGTGAAAAGGAACCGCACAATCAACGGTTAGAAAGCCTCCTGTTGATGGGATTTAATACCCTCGATCGCAATCGTGGGGAATTTCTTTGTCTAACGTATTTATCCCTGCGCAGCCAGAATAAAAAGGAAACTACCGCCCAAACCGTGGCCCGCTTATTCAAACTCTTAGAGGGGGCCGCAACCAAGGACGATTACGAACAGGCAGCCAATGCCATTGAACGGTATCGCGGCACGCCGATGGATCAGGACCCCTCGCCGGAATGGTTTCATGAACATACCCGTTTGCGTTCGGCCGCTCAGTTGCTCAAGTTAGGTCAACTCCACGAGAAGGCCAAATCGCTTTTTGAAAAAGCCATCGACACCAAAGCCACCGCAACGGACCTCGAAATCCTCGAAACTCGCGGGGTTCCCGCTGCCCAGCTCCCCAGTGGGACCCGTCTGCTTTACGCCGAGTATCTCCTCGAATTAAAAGAAACCAAGGCTGCTTTAGCTCAGCTTAGTCAACTCTCTCGATCTTTAGCAAGCGATCCCCTCGTGGCCTTTCTTTATGGGCAAACACTCCTCAGCGAAGGGCGCGAAAAGGAAGGC
>CAZFDX010000052.1:0-11505 GCA_964518325.1 uncultured Alcaligenaceae bacterium
TCCTCCGAGTCCGCCGAGACCACCGGTTGTTCCACCTAAACCACCGCCGATTCCTCCCAGCCCGCCGCCTGTGGCTCCACCGATGCCCCCTGATATTTGGGCAAACGCATTATGGCTTGCAAAACCCAAAAAAATGACGACCGCAAGATAACGCATGAGCAATTCTCCAAAGAAACGGACAATTCTCCTTATCGGCAGTTTACCGGATCGATATTCCCTTGCAAACCGAAAAAACCTGAACATTCCTCAATTTCTCAGACTTCAAAAGGTGAAAAGCACCCTTCCTAATCCTCATCAATCCGTGAACCCCTCATGAATCCGTGAACTCCTCATCAATCCCTAAACTCCGTGTGAGCAGCGAACCGGAAATCAATCCCAATTTCCCTAAATCCCTCACTCTCTCTCGTGATGAACTCGATCCTTTTTCCAGTCAGACTTACCAGAACTGATAGAATGGCATTCGATTTTGATTTATTGGGAGAGGTTGTGCAAAATGTTTTCGATTCTAATTACCTTGCCGTTGTTCATCAAACAAGTTGCCCTAGCTTCCACCTTTTCGATTGCTGCATACGATCCCGATAAAAAAGAATGGGGCGTTGCGGTGGCCTCGAAATACTTGGCCGTGGGATCGGCCGTACCTTGGGCCAAAGCGGGAGTCGGTGCCATTGCCACGCAAAGTTTCGTGAATGTCACATTTGGACCAGATGGCTTGGCCTTGCTCGAAAAAGGGAAATCTGCGGAAGAGACCTTAAAAGCCTTGATCGATGCCGACAAAGATAAGGAATTTCGGCAGGTGGGAATAGTCGATGCGAAGGGAGAAGTGGCCCATTTCACTGGAGCAAAATGTTTGGCATGGGCTGGGGCCAAATCGGGCAAAAATTATACCTGTCAAGGGAATTTGCTGACAGGCAAAGAAGTGGTTGAAAAAATGGCCGAAGCCTTCGAGGAAACGAAAGGGCCTTTAACTTGGCGATTGATGGCAGCCCTAGAGGCTGGGGAAAAAGCAGGGGGCGATAAACGCGGGAAGCAGTCGGCAGCGATCTTAGTGGTTCGCGAGAAAGCGGGACCCAACGGCTTTGGCGATCGCTTTATTGATTTGCGAGTTGACGATCACGAAAACCCCATTCCGGAGTTGATTCGGATCGTCAACAAACGGTTGCCTCAAAAGAAAAAGGATTAACCCTGAGAGACCATATATTTCAACAGGTCAACACAACGGTTACTGTAACCCCATTCGTTATCGTACCAACTGATGAGTTTGAAGAAGCGATTATTCAGTTCGATCCCGCTGCCGGCATCGAAGATACTCGAACAAGGATCGTGAATGAAATCGCTGGATACCACTTCATCTTCGGTATAGGCTAAAATCCCTTTCAGATAGGTTTCGCTGGCCTTTTTCATGGCAGCGCAAATTTCTTTGTAGCTGGTTTCTTTAACGGTTCTCACCGTCAGGTCCACGACCGAGACCGTCGGAGTGGGCACTCGGAAAGACATCCCCGTGAGCTTGCCCTTAACTTCCGGAAGAACCAATCCCACCGCACGGGCGGCCCCTGTGGAGCTGGGGATAATGTTGATGGCAGCAGCTCGACCACCTTTCCAATCCTTCTTGCTGGGACCATCCACAGTTTTTTGGGTGGCGGTGTAGCTGTGAACTGTGGTCATCAATCCTTCTTCGACGCCGAATTCTTTAAGCACCACATACACCAAAGGGGCCAAGCAATTGGTAGTGCAACTAGCATTAGAAATGATATGATGCTGACTGGGGTTGTAATTGGTGTGGTTGACACCCATCACGACCGTAATATCTTCGTTCTTGGCAGGTGCCGAGATAATCACCTTTTTGGCACCGGCAGTGATGTGACCTTTGGCCTTTTCGGCTTCGGTGAATAGGCCGGTCGATTCGATCACATACTCAACACCGAGGTCTTTCCAAGGGATCGCTGCCGGCCCTTCTTTCACGGCCAAGCACTTGATTTCGTGCCCATCGACTACAAGAATATCGTCTTCGGCAGCCCCAGCAGATTTCTTGCTCGAAACCGAATAGTTGAATTTGCCTTGGATCGAATCGTATTTCATGAGGTAGGCAAGGTTGTCGGCCGGAACCAGATCATTCACTGCCACCACATCAAAGGTTTTTCCGAGTAAACCTTGCTCCACCAATGCTCGGAACACCAAGCGACCAATCCGACCAAAACCGTTGATGCCTACTTTAACGGCCATCGACATGACTCCTATGCAAAAACTTTGTTCAAAAAAAGGTAACACAACAAACCAATTCGTAGTCTTATTATTTCAGCTCAAGAAGTCGAGAGATACTCGGTAATTTCACGAAGCAAAGCGAACCCTCGATCCACCCCTCGACGAAAAAATGATCCCAAACGAATCTTGAACTGGAGCAAATCTTAAAATCGAAAGAATCTCAAACTAGCGCCTTGATGGGGTTCATGCATGAGATCGATTAAAACAAATCGAACACAACTTGTAAACAAGTATCTGAATGCGTTTATCTGAATGTGTTGGTAGGTCGAGTTTTGAGGTTCGATTCAAGAATTCAAGAATTTCCGGATCGGCAACATTTGAGAGATGGAAGGCCAGTGGCTCTTCTATGAGTATGCCAGAGAACCCAGAGGAGAGGGGATTTCCCGCGATGCTCGCTTGGGGGGGGGGTACAGGCAATGGAAGAGAAAAAATCCCCCCTATGGTCGATGGTACAAGGAAAGCAATACTTCTTCGAAAGAACGAGTGAACGAAACGGCATCGCACAAGGTATGTTTGAGCCTTCGTCGCAGGGTGTTGCGGTAACCGGCGATTCGTTCGGGGGCCTCTGCAAGCTCTTTTGCAAGTTGAACGTAATGCTCTGGCGATTCTGCAATTAATTCGGGCATTCCACTGAAGGTCAGAATGCGGGCGGTTCCCCGAGAAGCGTGAGTCTTGCCACGAAGACCCACCACGGGAACCCCCATCCAAAGTGCCTCAGAGGTGGTGGTACCGCCCGTCCAAGGAAACACATCTAAACCAATATCGATCTTGTTATAAACATCGAGATAACCACTTTGCGGGGCTTGATGTTCAATCATGATTTGTTGAGGTTGCACACCAAATCGGAGTAAGCGTTCCCAAATATGGGTGGCCAATTGCCCATGAAGCGTTGGCCAAAAAACAAGGAGCTTACTGTTCGGCACGGATTGTAAAACGGAACCCCACAACTGAAAAACCCCATCGTTGAGTTTATCGGGTCGGTGAAGCGATCCAAACGTAATGTGATCGTTCTGATAAAAAGGTAAGGTTCCCACGGGCGGCGATTCCTTAGGAGGCATGAAAGTGGCCACCCCTCGCGGAAGACGGACAATTTTCTCGGTGTAGTAGGCTTCGCTCTCGACAGGGTCCAAAACGGCATCACTCAAAAAATAATCAATCTGAGGAACCCCAGTTGTATTGGAATAACCCAACCACGATGCCTGAACGGGAGCCGGTCGATATGCAAATACTAACAAACGATTCCCTGCGGTATGACCAGCACAATCGATCAATATATCAATTTCGTCTTGATAAATTTGTTGAGCGACCTGCGTATCCGATTGGCCAACCGTATATCGAATTTTATCAACATACGAAATGAGTCGATGGGTCACTTCATCAGGTTGGCTCACTTCTGCATACAAAGAAATCTCGAATTGATTCCGATTGTGATTTTGTAACAATGGCTCTAAGAATCGTGCCGTTGGATGATTCCGAATATCGGGCGATACATAACCGATGCGTAATTTTCGTGAAGTTGAAAAATCACGGGGACGGGCAGGGAGTGGCTCAACTTGACAATAGCGACGCCCAAATTCACAATGCTCTTCAAAAAGTTGAGAACGAGAAAGCGACGTATCGAAATTCAAAGCATGTAACAAATTACTATGATAGATTGGTTTAATCTCCGAGGGGAGTTCTAACGCTTTCCGATAACATGTGATCGATTCTTTAACATGGCCTAATTCAGTCAATATCTGTGCCACATTATTATAAGACTGTGGCGAATTTGGATTAATTTGGATAGCAGATTGATAGGCTTGTAACGCCAGTTGTGATTGACCTAACTTTTTGAGAATGTTACCGAATGTCACTAAAGTCACATAATCTTTGGGTCGGTATTGCAATGATTTTTTGACCCAAGTTAAAGCCTGCACATAATTGGCATGCTCGATATAAATCTGGGATTGAATATGACAAAGTTCCGGATCGTTCGGGTTCTTATAAAGACCTTGATTGATAAGATTTTGTGCTTCCAGAATTCGTTTCTGCTTTAATAAAAGATTAGCGTAATTGCAAATGGCTTGTAGATGCTGTGGATTTAATTCTAATGATCTTCGATAGGCATTTTCCGCTAAATGGTCGATCTTCAAGGCCGTATAGACCAAGCCCAGATTGGCATAAACCGCAGGTTGAGCCTCATAAAGTCGAAGAGAATTTTGCATCAATTCCAAGGCTGATTGATATTCCCCTAACTGGTAGGCTAACAGTCCCAAGAGTTGCCAGACATCGTGATTCTTTTGATTGATATCCAAGATTTTCAGGTAAATGGCATGGGCCTGCTCAAACTCGCCCTTTTGATGTAATTCGAGTGCTTGATGGAGTAGCTCGTTTTCTGATATGGCTCGTTTCTTTGTCATTGGTTACACCATTTAGCCCAAACGTCACGATAAAGCTGTTCGAGATCGCGAGTAAAACTGGAAGCATCGCAAATAGAACTTAACATCTTTGATCGAAGTTCCAAGCGAATTTGTGCTAGTTGTTGAATGTTTTGGCTTTGTTCCCATGCCGTTTCGATATATCCCGAATCGGTACAAGTGATAAAATCGAATAATTCACAATGATATAAAAGGGAACCTGCCCCCCGTTCTAACATCGAGGGACCACATCTTGTGATGATTGGCACCCCCATCCAACAAGATTCATAAGCTGTTGTTCCACTGCCAAATGGGAACACATCCAGCGAAATATCAATTTGATGGTAGATACTGAGATGCCCCTGAGAGGGAATTTCGGATCGACAAATGATGCGATCCGCAGGAATGTCATATTTAGAAAACTGTTGTAGCAATCGCTCTTGATGAAAATGATCCAGTGTATCACGGAATACCAGCAGTTTCGACTTTTCAACCTTCTGAAGAACCTGCGCCCAAAGATGGATCACTTCTGGTGTGATTTTATTCAGGTTATGCAACGAGCCAAAGGTGATATACCCATTTTTCAGAGCAGGGAGAACATTCACCTCAATTGATTGATTCGATGGGGTATAGGTCACCAGATTTCGAGGGAGCCGAATCACAGTCTCGACCGTGGGGGGGGCCGTCTCATCCTGAGGATGAAAAAATGAATTCGAGATTAAATAATCGATTGTCGGTAACCCTGTGGTGTTCCCATAGCCCAGATAGGTCATTTGAATGGGTGCGGGTTTTAAGGCAAAAATATCCAATCGATTGTTGGCCGTATGACCCGCAAGGTCGATGAGAATATCAATGCCATCTTCTTCAATTTGTTTCGCACAATCCTGAGCCGAAATTCCGATTGTATTTCGCCAGCGGGAGACTTTGGATTTAATCGATTCCGTCATCCGGTCGGTAAGTCGAGTTTCGCTGTAGGCAAAAATTTCAAAGGAATCGCTATGATGATCCAAAATCGGTTTTAGAAAATTCGCTACCGCATGCGAGCGGAAATCGGGTGAGACATAGCCGATTTTTAATTTCCTGAGAGGGTCTTTAGGGTTCTGCCAGTGTTGACGCGGAGTCACCCGTTGGAGTTGTTCGTATCCCCATTGGCGATGGGCCTCAAAAACCTCTGTCACACTTCGTGTCGAATCCAAATTGAGATTATAAAGCCTGTTATGTTGTGCGGATCGATTTTCCGGATGTAAGACGATTTCTCGCTCAAAGGCCTGAATCGCATCCGAGATTAGACCTTTTTGCGATAAAATTAATCCTAGATTGTTCCAAACGTGATGAGTGCGAGGTGCTTTCTCAATCAATTTCGTGTAAAGTGAAATGGCTTCACTCAATCGATTTTGATGTTGACGAATTAACGCCAATTGAAACAACGTTTCGGCGAGTAAAGTTTCATGCTCTAATAAAACCAGCAGAATTTTCTCGGCCTGTTCATATTCTTGAATTTGTGAGAGATAAATCGCTCGCTCCAACCAAATCTCTGGCTGATCGACTTCTTCAAACGAAATTTTGGCAAGGGTTTCACCGACCTTGTCGAGTTGCCCGAGATTTCGATAGGCCGAGGCCAAATTTTTGAGCACAATTGGCGAGTTTCCCTCCAACTCGATGATGTGCAAATAGTACGAAATCGCTTCTTGAAAACGTCCCAATGATTGAAGGGTATTTCCTAGATTTAATAAACTCAATTTGTGATTGGGTTCAAGATATAGGGCCTGTCGAAAATGCTTTTCGGCTTCGGTGTAATTTTTTTGTTCCAAGTAGATCACACCTAGATTATTCAACAAATCGGTTTGACTGGGTGCAATAGCAAGGGCATGTCGATAGGATTCAATCGCTTTTTGAAATTCCCCTTTTCCACGATAAACTAAACCCAAATTATTGTGATATTCCACCTCGTTCGGTGAAATCCGGATCGCTCTTAGGATATTGGCTTCTGCATTCTGATAATCCCCCTTCTGAAGGGAAACTACCCCGAGCAAATGCCAAGAATCGGCATTGCGTTGATTCTTTTTGAGAGCTTGTTGATAATAATGCTTCGCTCGGTCATACTGACCATTTTGATGATGTTTCAGGCCGAGAAGTGTCAATTCCGAGTCATTCATAAAATTTCAGGTCTCAACGAAGCCAATTTTGCTCACATCGCACATTTGCATTATCGAAGTCACTGCGAAAGAATTGTCGGAATTCTCATATCCTCATCGAGCTGAATCTAAGTCCGGTGAAAGAGTCTTTGATATTGCTAAAGAGTTGTCAGCATTGTCGGAATTTTCAGGCCGCTATATGACGGGCGGTAGCAGTGGTGCGAGTTTGAAGCGAGGGAATCAACTTGTAAGATGAGAGAAACGAACTTTGAGGAAAGAAAACATGCGGATTGGTATATTTGGGGGCACGTTCGATCCGATCCATATCGGTCATTTAGTGGTCGCAGAGCAATGCCGAGAACAGGCGAAACTCGATCAGGTGTGGTTTATTCCGACGGCACAGCCCCCCCATAAACCCAATTCCCTAGTGACCTCGTTCGATCGGCGAGCCGAAATGGTTCGTCTAGCCATCGCTGGGCAAGAACATCGTTTTTTGGTCTCGGAGATTGAAAAGGAACGCAGCGGCCCCAGTTATACACTCGACACGATTCAACAGCTGCAACGGCAATATCCCGAGCATCAGTTCTTCCTATGCCTTGGGGCGGATTGTCTACCTGAAATGCACCTGTGGTACCATCCGCAAGAAATCTGTCAACTGGTTCCCTTGCTTGTGGCAGCGCGTCCGAATTATCCAGTTTGGTCTCGGGAGCAGTTGGCCGACTCGTTGGGATTGTCTCCCTCTCAGGTGCGCCTCACATTGGTAGAAATACCGCTGATTGATTTGGCCTCACGCGATCTCCGACGCCGAGTGCAAGAAAAACGAAGTATCCTGTACCTTGTTCCTCATGCCGTTCAGGTTTTTATTTCCGAAAAGAAGTTATACCGAAGTGAATAAATTCAAGGAATCGAGAACGGACTCTCAGGGGATCGGTGGCGAATAAAAAAGGGGATCAGTTGACCTGACCCCCTTGAGAGAACAATTGTAATCTTTTATTCGTCCTAACCTGAATTGGAATGGGTGTAACTAGCGATCAGGTCGCATTGCAATGGGCGTTGCTTGTTGGCACGATTGGCCCTTAGCGTTTTTTGCAATCGGGTCCTTCGAGAGGTTCTTGTTTCTCGGTAATTTGCGCCCCTGCACCCAGAGCATCGCAACGATCTCGGTTGAGTTGAATGTAGCTGCTCCATTGGGCAGGCACATTGCCTTCGGAGTAAATTGCTTCCACGGGGCATTCCGGAACACAGGCCTCGCAGTCGATGCAGTCGTTCGGATTGATGTAGAGCATCTTTTCGTCCTGATAGAAGCATTCAACAGGACAGACCACACAACAATCGGTGTACTTGCAATCGGTGCAAGGCTCGGTAACAACGTGAGCCATATAAATCTAACCTTTTGTTAAAAAATTTAGGGGGTTATTGTGGTTGGAGCCGATCCAAACCCACAACAATTGCTAAAGATTTCATAGCCGGTTATTGTAATTGAGTCCAGAGTAAAACACGATTTCCCGCATGGGAAGCCAAAATTTTTTTCCACCTAATTTGAACCGATTCTTCCCGAATCTACCCCGTTTTATTTCATTCCCCCTTCAACTCTGGGAGTTTCCATCAGGGTAAACCGCGAGACTCAGGATTCGACCGGTTGTGCCACTTGATTCGTTACCCAAATGGTGCCCGTTGGTGCGCCTCTCTTTTTTTTCCAAGCCTTTTCGTTTCCAGTGCAATTTCACTCGTTTTCCTGACATCAACGGCTCAATCGCTCAAGGGGTTAACGGCTAAGGGTTCAAGGGTTCAAGGGTGCAACGCCTCAATCGCTCAACGGTTCAACGCTTCAAGGTTTCAAAGGGCCAACCTAATGGTTTAGAGGCCCCATTGGAGGGATTTTGTACAGAATGGTTTATGAGCCATTGGAAGGATTTTGTTCCGCCGAGGTATGATCGTAAACAATCAACCAGCCCTCTTCAAACTTCCGTAAAATGAGCGTGAAAAGTCCCTGAAAAGTTTTATCGCCTATCACCACCTTCCAACGTCCTCTGGCCCAAGCCATTTGATGAGTTTCCGCCTCGATATGAAGCTCCGAAAAAGTGAGGTTGCCCATTTGTTTCCCTTCCGCTTGATAACGCTTCTGGTATCGTTCATAGGTGGGCTGCCAACCTAACGTGATTTCGTTACCGGAATGAAAGCGCAGGGAGTCGCTTTTCCAATAAGCCGACATAAAACCTTCCAAATCACCCCGATTCCAAGCATCGACCTGAGCTTCTAAAACTTGTTGAATTTCTCGAGGGGCTGTCATCCGAATGGCCCGTTGTTCGATCTGTCGCACAAAGGGTAGGGCCACACCCATGACCAATAATAACCCCAGAAGAATTTGCACCTTTCCGGCGAGGGTAAACGATCCCCGACGAGTCGAATCAAGTCTTGGCATGTGGCACTCCTTTTTAGGATGGGATTATTCGCGGGGCATATTCTATGGGCTCATTCTGCTCAATCTGGCTTGGTGAGGGAATCCCTTTACCTAGTCAGGCTTGGTGAGGGAATCCTTTTGCTCGGTCAGGCTTGATAAGGGAATCCCTGCGAGCTGGAATCCTATCCGCCGAACTTGTTCCAAGTCCACAAAATTTCCTTTGGGATTTTCCCTAACTACGCAGAGGAGCCGACCAGAACTCGGGTTGCTGGAATCTTCGAGAAACGGTAGGCTTAGGGTAGGTGTTGCTATTTTGAGACCGAGTCGAGCATGAAACGCCAACGAATTCCCTTGAATCGCCCTTATAAACTCTATCTCATTGTGGGTCTGATTTTGACCTTCGTGGGTTTGTATGTTTGGAATTCTCTGGGGTTGTCGGAACAACGAATTGGATACGGTGAATTCAAGCATCTTTTGACCACCGAAGGGGTCCAATTTTCCGACATTAATTTGACTAAAGAAGCCATCCAAGGGCGCATAAGTAAATATCCGCCGGCGGTGGCAGCGGATCAAATTGTCGAGAAGCAAGCCTTCCGGACCAGTCGCACAGGAATCGAAAACGATCCCGAGTTAATCAAATTGTTGGATCAGTATGCACCCGATTACAATGCCGCCCATTCCAAGTTCCAAGCCGCACAGCTCAAGGATAATCTTTTTTGGATCATGATGATTTTGCTGTTTTGTTTGGGCTTTCTGCTGATGTTCAAACGATTTGGAAGCTCCGGTAGCCTGTTTGGCTTGGGGGGAAGTAAACATCAGTTGATTGGCTCGGGGGAAAGCACCGGCGTAAAATTCGAGGACGTTGCGGGGATTGAAGAAGCCAAAGACGAACTCAAACAGGTGGTGGATTTTCTTCGCAATCCGAAAAGATACACACGCGCAGGGGCAAGGATTCCTAAAGGGGTCTTGCTCATTGGCCCTCCCGGAACGGGCAAAACTTTGCTGGCACGTTCGGTAGCGGGGGAAGCCAATCGCCCATTTTTTCATATCAGTGGCTCGGATTTTATGGAGATGTTTGTCGGGGTGGGGGCCAAGCGAGTGCGTGAGCTTTTTCGCGATGCCGAGGCGGCTGCCCCCTGTATTGTCTTCATCGATGAGATTGATACTTTGGGACGCAACCGATCGGGGCAATTGGGGAATGCTCATGAAGAACGAGAGCAGACCCTGAACCAACTATTGGTGGAGATGGATGGATTTCGCTCGGATCGGGGGGTGATTGTGCTGGCGGCGACCAATCGGCCCGATATTCTCGATCCCGCTCTTCTACGTCCCGGCCGATTCGATCGCCAAGTTTATGTTGATCGACCCGATGTTAATGGACGTAAGGCCATTCTCCAAGTTCACATGAAGGATGTGAAATCGATCTCCGAAGAGGTCAATCTCGACGAACTGGCTAAGCTCACGGTGGGGGCGGCGGGGGCCGATTTGGCGAACATCGTGAACGAAGCCATCTTGCTCGCTGCTAGTCGTTCCCATCTTCCCGAAGTTTCGAGTGAAGAGGAAAAGCCCATCACCGTTCATATGAAAGATTTCGTCGAGGCCATTGAACGGGGGGCCATTGGATTAACGCGAAAAAATCGCATCCTCAACGCCGAAGAGAAAAAACGCATTGCCATTCACGAGGCAGGGCATGCTCTGGTGGCGTGCTGTGTTCCAGAAGCGGACCCTGTTCACAAAATTACGATCATGCCTCGGGGACCGGCCGGGGGATATGTTCTCCAACGCCCCGAACAAGAACGATTTCTGACCACAAAGAAACAATTGGAAGCTCAAATCAAAGTGGCCCTCGGTGGGACCGTTGCAGAAGAACTTCTTCTCGGAGATATTTCGACCGGTGCAGCGGGCGACCTCAAAATGGCGACCCAAATTGCTACCAGCATGGTTCGCGAGTTTGGGATGAGCGAACTCGGACGGGTTTTCTATGGGATTGACCCCAGCGATTCCCCCGAGCGACAGCGTGCCAGCGAAGATTCTTCCCGAGAAATTGATCTTGCGGTTCGTAAACTTGTTCAAACCTGCCTCGACGAAGTTCGGCGTCTTTTGGAGAAACATCAGTCGGCCATTCAAGAGATCGCGGAACTGCTGCTTCGCGAGGAAACGGTTGACGGGAAAGAATTGAAAAAACACTTGCGGGATCGGGGTTTTCCGCTCTCCCCCTCGGCACAGCGGTTTTTGGATGAATCTTCGGTATTCCCCTCCCCGAATACAGTTCCTTCCGTCCCCGCCTGAGCCTATCGCCAAAAAAGGGTGGTTG
>CAZFDX010000053.1:0-1955 GCA_964518325.1 uncultured Alcaligenaceae bacterium
CGTTCCCCGAATTCAATCTTCCCGACCTGCACGGAGTGGGGCATGGCAACGCCTATGGACGCACCAGTTCGGACGAATGTTTCGTGGAGCTGCGACAATTCCATGTCAAACTGATTGCTCAGTTAGCCAAGAAACTTCAAGACGTGAAAGAAGGGGATGGCACGATGTTGGATAATACCCTCATCGTTTACCTTTCCGACTCGGGGGAAAGTCATCATCCGAACTTGCGAGAATGGCCCGTTGTTCTGCTGGGGAACTTGGGCGGGAAACTCAAAACCAATGGGCGGTATCTGGAATTCCCCTGTTACGAATCCAAAAACCACCGGACCATGGCCGCGTTGTATTGTACCTTCCTTCATGCTGCCGGTAAACCCCGCGACAAATTCGGAGTGGCGGACCCTGCCTATAAACTTTCGGATCAATCCGGTGTGGTGAAAGAACTCCTTGCCTAGAGTTTTTTCTTTGAACCAATCGAATATCTTGAATAACTTCGTTCTGCGATTCATCATGACAGGGATTTCAGAGCCAATTGAGAAGGGTAAAGCGGATCGAATTCTGCCGGCGATATGATTTTCGGACGATCTAACATCCCTTGGCGTTTCAGCCACCTCGAAACCGCTCTAGTATGCTTGCAATTCGCTCCTATGGTCCCCTCGTTCCTTCGGCTGTAGTCCCTCTCGTCTCGCCCTTCGGTCTTTTGATCTTTAGGACCTTTGACATTGTGAAACTCCTGCTTTTGGATACTTGGACGCTTGGATGCGGGCAAGTCATTCGATGAACTTCGTGCGACTTTTCCAAACGGAGTTCATTTTGTAGAATAGTGATTGATACGGTTGAGATTGATTCATCGAAATGGGTGAGGATGGAAGTAACGCACTTATGTTTCGGGGCGAGCTATTTTCTGGCCTTGCTAGGCGAGCTTGGTCGGCAATTTCGTCCGGAAAAGGGGTTTCGTTACCTTGTGATCCTCTCGGGTTGTGCGGGGTTGATTGCCCACACAATTTTTTTGGGTGTTCATCAGCCTTCCCCTGCTAAACCTTATGGTTCCCTTTTGTTGTTAGCATGGGTATTGGCCGTTTTTTACCTGTATGGTTCCGTTCAAAAACAACCGCGACCTTGGGCGTTGTTTATTCTCCCTTTGATCTTAATTTTTGTAGCGATTTCTTTTGCCTTTTACGGAGAAGGGGCCAGTTTTGGCTCGTGGTTTTCGGGCGAAAATTTCTGGGGTCAACTTCATGGGATTTTGCTGGAATTAGCTGCGGTGGGTATCACTTTGGCCTTTCTGGCGAGCGTGATGTATCTGTTTCAGGTGCAGCGTCTGAAAAAAAAGAAAATTCTTTCCGGACGATTGAAACTGTTAAGCCTTGAACGACTCGAAATTATTCAGCGACGGTGCCTTGATATTTCTTTTCCCCTATTAACAGCGGGTGTTCTGATTGGAGGGATCCGAGGCGTGGTCGAAATTTTTCCCAAGGCGAACTGGGCGACCCCTAAAATTGTTGGTACGGTTCTCCTTTGGATCATTGTCGGGCTACTTGTGTATCTTCGGCATGCCGCCAACGTCTCGCCAAAAAGATTGGCGTTTACCACCATTATTGCTTTTGTGTTGTTGTTCTTTGCCATGGTCACGGCTCATCCCTTTGTCTTGGAGGGGAAATGAACCTTGTCCAACTGGGTTGTACCTTCCGTACCACCCCTGTCGATATTCGGGAAAAATTGGCTTTCACCGAGCCACAACTCGAACAGGCCTTGCGAGAGATCACGGCCCGATTTGGTTGGGAATCGGCCGTGTTGAGTACTTGCAATCGGGTCGAAGTGTATGCAGCGAACCCGCAGGGCATTCGTCCGGACCCCTATTTGTTACGGGAGTATCTCGCTCAGTTCCATAATCTCGACCCGGAATATCTGGGCCAATATCTCCAAATTCACGAAGAGGCCGACGTTGTTTTGCATTT
>CAZFDX010000054.1:0-1807 GCA_964518325.1 uncultured Alcaligenaceae bacterium
CATCGGTAATCACGGCCACCCCCGCATTTTTCACTTTGGCACTTGCGATATTTTGAGCTTCTCGAAGGTAGGCCCAGTTTTCCCCATCGGGATTACCGGCGTTAAAAGGAGCCAATTGCACACAATAAAAGGGGAAATCGTTCTTCCATTTTTGCCGCCAATCGGTGATCATTTCGGCATAAAGGGTGCGATACTCAATCGGAGCACCCGCGTTCGATTCCCCTTGATACCAAATGGCCCCACGAAAGGCAAACGGAATCAACGGATGAATCATCCCATTGTAAAGAGAGGCCGCATCGTGTGAGCCAAAACCGGGCTTGGTTGGTTTGATAGGTTGTCGGGGGGGTTGTTTCCCTTCCTCTTTGGCTTTGGCGGCTGCGGCCTTCCATTTTTCGAGTGCGGCCTGATAATCTTTTTCGGCCTTATCGGGGTCCCACATTTTCTTGCGGTTTTCCAGTGATTCAACGTAATGTTTCAGCAGCGGATTTTTTTCCAAGGTCTGTTTGCTCGTCCATGCTTGAGCCGGTGTGCCGCCCCATGAGGTATGAATGATCCCCACAGGAACTTTCTGCGATTTTTGAATTTCACGGGCAAAGTAATACGCAACCGCTGAGAAATTCAGGACCGTTTCCGGAGTGCATTCGACCCATTTGATTTCCGCAGTGGTTTGCGGTTCTGGAACGGCTTTTTTGGGAACCGTGAGCAACCGAATCTCAGGATGATTGGCCCCTTTTGCGACCTCAGGACCTTTTTCGGATCGGCTCAATGACCATTCCATATTCGATTGCCCCGATGCGATCCACACTTCGCCGACCGCCACATTCTTGAACGTGAATTGGTTGTTGGGGCCTTTATCTTTGGGGTCGCGTTTTTTCTCGGGCCCTTTGATGGTGAGAACCCCTTGAGTTCCTGCAGGAAATTTCCCAAGTTTGACCATCCAATTTCCGTTGGCGTCGGCCTTGGTGGGTTGTCCCTCTTCACGGGAACCATCGGGGGTCATAACCTTGAGATGAACGTAAACTTCCTCACCAGGGGAAGCCGTTCCCCAAATGGGTAACCATGAGTCGCGTTGAAAAACCATATGATCGGAGAAAAGGGGGTTGGGTTTAACGTCGGCCCAAACCGCCGGTGCAAGGAATAACCCGCACAAACTCACAAAACGGAAGAGGTTCATAAAAGTTCCTAAAAAAAAGTTGAAACGCAGTGGCATGGAAAAAGGTATAGAAGGATTGAAATTTCGCAATGCTTTTGACTATAATTTCAGAGCTTGCTCTATCACTTACCTGAGGAACCCTCATGTTACTCCGTAAATCTCTCTTGGCGTTGGCTGTTGCTGCCTTCGCTCTCCCCTCGGTCTTTGCCGAAGAAACCGAGAACCCCTTCAAAAACGCCAAAGTGGGCGACTACGCAATCTACAAAATGGAAGGTAAAGTGGGCGTAGGGGGCATGAATTTTGAAATGTCCGGCACCGTGACCCAAACCGTGATTGAAAAAGATGACAAGAAAGTTGTTCTCGAAATCGAGACCGACATTCCGGGGCTGCCAGTGAAGCCCCCCAAACAAAAACAAGAAATCGATCTGACCAAACCTTTCGACCCCGCTAAAATGGCGGCCGGTGGCGGCGGCGGCCTCCCTGGTGGTGCCGAAATCAAATTTGAAAAAGGCAAATCGGGCAAAGAAAAGGTTAAAGTGGGTGGCAAAGAATACGAAACCAACTGGGAAACCATCATTGGCAAAGCCAAACTTCCCGAGCCGATCGGCGATATGGAAATGAACATCAAAACTTGGATCAGCAAAGATGTCGGCC
>CAZFDX010000055.1:0-2032 GCA_964518325.1 uncultured Alcaligenaceae bacterium
CTAAGGGAGGGGAGCCACCAACCCAAACACCTCCTATGATTGAAAAAGCAAAGCAGCGATCAGTTCCATCAAAAGGGAAGCATAGGCACGACGAAGCGTTTGTACTGTTTGCAACGATTCCCCTTGCACGCCAAAGACCACCAAGACCGTCTCTTCGGAATTCGACGGCCCCGAAAGGTCAATCCCCATCACAAGCCCCCCTGAATCATTCCGAGGCGAGCAAAGAGAATTTCCCGTGTGTGTTGCCCGCTGCTGAGATGGGCCTGACAGAGGGGCAGAAGCGACGATCTGCTGAGATGGGCCTGACAGAGGGGCAGGAGCAACGATACTAATGTCGTTCACGGGTATGTTCTAACAATTTCTTGATGATCTCATCGGCAGAGACGCCATCGGACTCGGCATTGAAGTTGGTCAAAATTCGGTGGCGTAAAACCGGTGCGGCAATCGCTTTGACATCTTCGACACCGGCAAAGGTTTCGCCCCGAAGCACCGCCCGAGCTTTGGCCGCCAAGATCAGGGCCTGAGAAGCCCGAGGGCCGGCCCCCCAGCGGACGTATTTTTGAACGAATTCGGGGCAGCCCCCTTCGTTGACCCTTGTGGAACGAGCTAGGCGGATCGCATAACGAATCACATGCGGGGCGACCGGCACTTGCAGGACCATATTCTGCGCCAGCAACAAATCATCTGCGCTCAAAACCGGTTGAATCTGCGTGGTATCCTTCCGAGTTGTCGCTTCCACAATATCGTATTCTTCTTGTTCCGAAGGGTAATTGACATGCACTAAGAACAAAAAGCGATCCAACTGCGCCTCGGGAAGAGGATAGGTCCCTTCTTGCTCAATGGGGTTTTGCGTGGCCAAGACGAAAAAAGGATCGGGCAAACGGTGGCGGACTCCGCTGACGGTCACTTGCTTTTCTTGCATCGCTTCCAGAAGGGCCGCCTGAGTTTTCGGAGGGGTCCGGTTGATTTCATCGGCCAAAACCACATTAGCAAACAAAGGCCCCTTGACGAAGCGGAAAATCCGCCGACCCGTTTCGGGATCGTCTTGCAGGATTTCCGTACCCGTCACATCCGAGGGCATCAGGTCTGGTGTAAATTGAATGCGGTTGTAGCTCAGTTCGGTGGCTTCTGCGAGTGTGCGAATCATCAAGGTTTTCGCGAGTCCGGGCACACCCATTAACAGGCAATGGCCACGGGCAAACAAGCAAATCAGCAGTTGTTCGAGAACTTCGCTTTGACCTACGATTCGTTGATTGCATTGGGATAAAATTTTCCGCCCACTGTCACGCAGACGATCCACAATCATTAAATCTTCATTCGGTAAAGGAGGAGGTATAGCCACGTTATTCTATCAAGGGTCAGAGTTTTGAATGCGCCAAATTCCGGCTCCTGTCACAATATCCCAGCCCTTTTCGTTGCGGGTGACGCTCACTTTGGGACCAATGGCAGCCATGCGAAAACAGTGCTGGTATTGGCCCGTCGAGGCATCGAGTTTCAGGACAGGAAATTCGGCCTGTTCATATCCATGATACAAAGCCAAGCCGAGAGAAATGAGACCCGACCCCCGAGTTCCTTGCAGAACGGGAATAGTGCGAGAAGGGCCTAGTAAATAACTCGATTCGGTTTGGGCCAAAAGGGACCAACTTTCCCGATTGGGTAAGGGGGTTTTCCACTCGCCTAGCCCCTCCTCGATTCGGTAACACAAAAGATCAGCAGAATCTTGAATGAGCAAATGCTTCGCGGTCACATGCACGATCTGCCTTGCTTCGATCTTGGGCAGCAGAAGGGATTTTTTCCACAGGGGTTTCAAAGTTTTTTCGTGAAGCAGTTCAAGGTCGATTCCACAATTTCGTTCCACCAGCACGAGAATCCCCTGAGGGCAAAGCCAACAGGTCGGGAGCTTCCCCGTTGTATCTTCGGAATAAGAGCTGGTCCATTCGCCGACCAATTTCCCCTCGGCCTCGCTGAGAAAAATCACCCGTTCCGTAGCATCGGGGAGCAACCAACGCCCCTTGAACCACAGGGGGGGGGC
>CAZFDX010000056.1:0-3071 GCA_964518325.1 uncultured Alcaligenaceae bacterium
CCCCCCCAAACGCCCAACATCTGGAAAGCCAAAAAACCTCCCCAAAATGGCCCTCCTCTACGCTTGAACATCCATGAGAATTTTTGAGAGTTTCCAGTTCATTTGCCCTGCGGTCTATTCTCTGCTTATTATCTCGGTAGAATAACTTCTCATCCGTCCACGTTTTTTGAAGGGAATCGAGGTATGTATGTCGGAGCGGACTTTCGTATTTTTGGGAACGGGTACTTCGGTGGGCGTTCCCATGATCGGCTGCTCATGTCCTGTGTGTAAATCGGATAATCCCAAAAACCAACGCTACCGCTCAAGCGGTCTGATTCAAACCTCTGCGGGCAATATCCTCATCGATAGCGGGCCTGAGATGCGTCTGCAATTACTCCGAGAAAATATCTCCTTGGTGCATTCGGTCCTTTACACTCATTATCATGTCGATCATTTATTTGGGCTAGATGATTTACGAATTATCGCGACCTACCTGAACGGGCCGGTGCCGATCTATTGTACTCACGAAGTCGAACAAGTGATTCGGCGCGTGTTTTCGTATGCCTTTCCCGAATCGGGGGCTATGGGACCGGGCTATGTTCCTCGGTTGTATTTTAACGAGATCGATAGCGCGCCCTTTAAGGTCCTGAACGAGACGGTGATTCCCATTCCATTAAAACATAGTTTCTTCCATGTGCTTGGTTTTCGGATTGGTGATTTGGCCTATTGCACCGATGTGAACGAAATTCCCTCGGGGAGTTGGACCTTGCTCGATGGGGTCAAAATTTTGATTCTCGATTGTCTCCGCTATAAACCCCATTCGGCTCACTTGAACCTTGAGCAAGCGTTGGAGATCATTGAAAGAATCAATCCGGAGCAGGCGTACCTTACCCATATGTCCCACGAGTTTGATTACGAGACGTTGAAAAGATCGCTTCCCGGAGGGGTCACCCCCGCTTATGACGGGCTGAGAATCCCCTTTTGATGCCAACGACCATGATACCATTACCTCAACACATCGGTACGAAAGTTCTCTTCTTGGAACAAACCGACAGCACCAATACCCGAGCGCTGGAACTGGCCGATTCCCGAACTCGCTCGGGTTTGGTCATCGTCGCTCAAGAGCAAACCGCAGGAAGGGGACAATATGGACGGGTTTGGCAATCGCAAAAAGGAAAGGCGTTGCTCGGCTCGGTGCTGATTTATCCCCCCCCCCAATTATTTCGACCGGTGATTCTCACCGCCTGGGCAGCCGTTTCGGTTTGTGCATGTATTTACGACCTCACTCGATTGCAAGCCAAAATCAAATGGCCGAATGATGTACTTCTTTCTGGAAAAAAGGTCTGTGGTATTTTGATTGAAACCGGTACGAATTCTTCAGGGTCTTATGCCGTAGTGGGGATTGGTTTGAATGTGAATCAGGATCACGATTTTTTCGCACAAGCAGGCCTACCTCAGGCCAGTTCCTTATTCTTGCAATCGCACAAACAATTTGAGATTACCGAGGTCTTCGAGACCCTCATTCAACATCTCAATCATGAATATGACTTGTTAATTTCTGGGGATAACATCACTCTTGAAGCCTGCTGGAAATGGTATATGGGGCTTTTGGGGAAACGGGTGCTCATTGAAAAATATCATGGTGAGAACCAAGAAGGACGTTTGAAGGAAATGAGTTTTTCTGCACTCGAATTTCAGCACCAAGGGCTATCATGGACTTTATCCCCCGAGGAGATTCAACACCTCTCGGAGATAGGATAATCGGGGTTCGATCTTCCCTATGGAATCATTATGAATTATCAACGATTTTTGAGATGGATTAAACCGCGATTTTCTTCCGGAACCCAATGATTCATTATGAAAGATAATCCCTCACCCATCGATTTCCTCGTGATGGCCCTTAGCCCGATCCTGATTATTGGGGTTGTGGTGAGCTTATCTTGGTTTTTGGCGGAAGTTTTTTATCGGGGGGTGTACGAAGATCGCTTGTTGTATTTGTTATTTTGTTATGGATTCGGGATTGTCCTTGCGGCTCGGATTGCCGTGGTGATGGATCGAAAAAGATCGTTGCTTTACGGTATGATCCTCGCCTTGGTCGGCTGGTTGGCCCTGAATAAATTTGTCGATTACACGGGGGGAACCCTTGGGGAACTTTTACGCTGGGGTGCCAATGGTGTGATCGTTTTAGTGGTGTGGTGGGCATCGAGTCGGCTGGTTTGGGATTGCACCCATATCGATGAACGGCGGGAATCATCTGGGAAGGGGTTACTGGCAGCACTCGGCTGGGAAAAACAGGGGCAAGAATTGGCCCCGAAAAAATCCAAGAAGAGCAAAAAATCCGAGGCCGAGAAAAAGTATCCCGCTGGCTTGTTAGGTTGGTTCGATCGATATGATGATTATCGAAAAAATCGAGACAAACAACCGCATACCCCCGGTTTATGGGTCGTTTGGTTCGCTTTGGCTGCGTTACCCATTTTCGGTTTGGGGCAATCGCTGATTCCACCCGAAGATACCTCACGCAGGCAATTCACCTTCTTTTGTGCCGCTATTTATGTGGGATCGTCGTTGGGTTTGCTTTTAACCACGAGCTTTCTGGGGCTGCGTCGGTATCTTCGCCAAAGAAACTCCCCGATGCCCGCTTCCATGACGGCCACTTGGTTTGGTGTGGGGCTAATCATGATCCTCGTTTTTCTGGGGATTGCTGCCTTTTTGCCCCGCCCTTATTCCGAAAGTTCCGTGCTGGCTTGGCGTGGGAACGCATCAACCAAATTAAATGCGTCCTCGAATGCTCAACTCAAAGATGGCGCCGGCAAGGGAGAGGGGAATACCGGTCGGGAAACCACCCAAGGAGACGGCTCCGCCACAGCGAAAGACGGTGACCCCAAAAATCCCAGCTCCGGAAAAGGCGATAAAAACTCCTCACAGAATGGCAATCAAAAGGGGGATTCCTCCGGCAATCAAAAAGGAGATCATAAAGGTTCTTCCGATTCAAAGGGAGAAAACCCCAACAACCCCAACAACCCCAATAACCAGAATGATCCTAACAACCCGAATGATCCCAAGCAGAAAGGGGATGCCAACGATCCTAATAC
>CAZFDX010000057.1:0-7996 GCA_964518325.1 uncultured Alcaligenaceae bacterium
CGGCAGCGTCATATGTGTAATAGATACAGAAGCACAGAGCTTCCACGAAGCGGAAAAAACCGACGAAGTGAAGACATCCGACGAATCAGCGAAAATTTCTTCATGGAGCTTCTGCGGGGTTCGACCAAGGCTCTTCAGAAACGACGGTCTTTTGTGCCGATTTTGACAGGACTTTTCTTTCGGAGGAACCCGAGACGGTTGAGGTTCGATCCAAGGCAGCCAGATTCCGCGAGAAGGTGGGCACGCGGGATTTGCGATAGGAAATCACTTTATTGATGGTGATCCAAATCAACAGGTACACGAAACCGCTCAGAAAACCGGGCAGACAGGCCACCAAAATGGTTCGCACTGCTTGCGGATACATCCCCCATAGGGCCACAATCACCGCCAACAAAAAGGCAATCAAAGTAATGCGTTGCCGAAGCACCGCCAGTATAAGAACGACAAAGAAGCTCACCCCCGAGGCCAGCGCCACGAGCATTTGGTAACGAATTTTCACAAAGGTGATTTCGCCAAGGGGGGCTTGAATCACAAGCGGGCGATTCCCATTTTCTAAGGCCAAGGGATTTTCCAGCAGCCATTCTTCTAACTCCGCTTCGCGCGTGCCCCCCTCGAACTTGGGTAATCCCGAGGAGAAATCGAGACGTTCTTCTACCCGTCCCCCTGAGAGAAGAAGGATCGCAAAGGCCGAGTTTCGTTCCATCGACCAGCGGCATTCTGGAATGCCCCCCCCCCGAGGGATCGGTGAATTCAAGGTCAATCGGGTCCCCGCACCTTCTGGAAGAGTATAGCGCCATTCCACAACCACTAACTCCGAGGGAGCTAATTTCGGCAGTGCGACTTGCCAAATCTGATCCTCAAGCAGGCTTTCGCTCCGAAGGGGGGTGACCAACTTGCCGTTAATCAATGCTTGCACCGCCTTGGCTTGGGTAGGAAGTTGGAACTCGGCCATGGTGGCCGATACCTCCCGAGCGACAAAACGGCATCGCAGTTCGTAATTTTCTCCTTGCAGGCGAGTTTGCACCCAAACACGCTCGAAGCGGATACTCCCTTCGACAAAATTTTTCTCGGTCGCTTCCCATTTCAATCGTAAAGGCTCATCAAGGACCGATGCCACCACCAACGCAGGTAGATTGGGACGTTGCGGCACGACTTCCGGAGGGAGTTTTTCCCACACCGTATCGTTCTCCACTTGGGCATTTCCCCAGAGACGCACCCGATTTTCCCAATAATGTAGCCCTTCGATGTGGGCTTGTGGAACCTCCCAAGTACTGCCAGAGCTTTTGCTGTCGATCGCTTGGGAGAAACGAAGCACCAGCGAGGAAGGGAAAGCAGAACTCGAGGTCCATTCCCAACGACGTTCCCCCAGACGGCTCAAGGTTCCCTGAGAGACCGAAAGGTTACTGATTTCGGATTGAAAGGCCAACCGTAGCCGAGTGGGCGGCGCCCCGAGGAGTTGAAAGTTGAGCGTTTGTTGCATTCGGGCGACCTTGGCGACTAAATCCACATCCAAGACCGAACTCGCTTCGAGGTTGGGGCGTTGCGGCCCGTAGTGCAAATGAATTTGGCCCAGTCGTCGGCTGAGACTCGCAGACCAACTTTGCACACCTGTGGCATTCCAAGGATACAGGATGTTACCCACTTGATCGCCCACGATTTCCCGCACCCCCCCCCACAAGGTGAGGTTCGGGGGCAACACCACGACGACATCATTTTCTAGATCGTTGATGTTCAACGGGCGAGGCGGCGCGAACTTCCATTCCGCTGGGGATGAAAGCGGTGAGGCGAGCGGTGCTGTTGCCTCTAACGTGATCGTAAAGGCCGTTTTCCTTGGGACAACCAACACACTCCGAAGGATTCTTTTCTCGCCGACGTTTTTCGGGGTGCCGAGACTTTCTGCGGCATCGGCGGGAAGAATCCGCACCGGACGAAAGGGAGCCGGTAATTCCCAATCGATCCACTCAACCTCTGTACGGCTGGGAATAATCGTCGCCTCGCAGGAAAGCCGCCATTCATTCTCCGCGAGTTCCAAGCGATAACGCAATTTCGCTTGGATCGCGGCTGGTAACCCCTGTAGTGTCACTTCTAAAGGTGCGGCAAAGGTCTTACCGGCTTGGGGTAAACTGAGGTAGCGGTAACTCACTTCCGAGGTGGTTTCATCAATTTCACGGCGAGTGTCGCCTTTGAGATTCGGGTTGATCTTCACCGAATTGGGGGCCGAAATGCGCACCACACCGGGCGTTTTCCCTGCATCCAAAGGGGCGATATTTCCCACAGCGTAAGGCCCCGAATACTTCGGGTCCACCGGTCGAGGCCGTGCTTGCCGATGGTTCACCACCACCAGAAATTCGGCAGGGGGATTTTCGCGGAATAAAATTTTCCAAATGGGGCTGGCAGTCGGTTCCGGACGAGTCACCGTAGGGGCCCGCTCGGGATTAAATTCGATCAAGGTTCGTTGGGGAATCGGTGCGTATCGAAACAGGGTTAATTCCGCATTCGCAGGCGCCTGAATCGACCAATCCAGCGCCGTCCCCCGCAAACGAATCCGCGATTCGGTGATCTGTGCCGTATCGGTGAAGGTGACCGTCGTTTCCGTTTCGCTCGATCGGGTGCTGTCTCCCCTGCGGGCTTGATCTTCCCAGACCACGCTCACGCTGCTGGCAGTTCCTAAGGGAACCCCCGCTTTGAATCGATCGGCCGAGACCGATTCCGTTTCAAGTTCGCCTTTGGTGTTTCGGGTACTCAACTGGGCCGATTTCACCCCGCTTGGTAAATCGAAATTCAGAACCGTGACCGGCGTGCCACAAAGCCCAAAATCGAAACCGAGGTCGCTCCCTTTCTGTCCTTTGGGAGTTACCGGCGCTTCCAAGGTCAAACGCAATTGATGATCTCCGACCCGATCGGGAACGACAATCAATTGATCCTCCGCAACATCCATATAGGGGGTTTTTCCCTCTTCGTTGGTGGCTTCCAAAAGTTGCGTTTTCTGAAAACCCAGTTGGACCGGTTCCAACGGCAGGGAGACCGAGTATTTGACAAGCACTTTCAGCACGGTCATTTGTCGATCGCCCCGTTTATCTAACGATGCCTGAATTTGGATCGATCGCGGACGGGTGAACTTTGCAGGCACCCCTCCTTTCGGATTGGCCTTCTCAAGAAGTTCTTTGTACTTTTCCGGACTCAGAATCACCCATCCCGAAGGAATCTGGCTGGGCTTTAGAAAATCACTCCAACTGATGGGAAAGGCCCGACCTTCCGAAACAGTCAACAAAATCAGCGTGATCGTGAGAATCACGAAGAAAGGAAAGCGAAACCCGAACATTTTACCTAAACTGCCCATTCTTAACAAATATACCCCACAAACACCCCTGCCTTCAATGAAAAAGGGGAAGACTTTTCAGGTTGGGGGAATTGGACCTCGGTAAAGGACATTTTTTTGAAATAGGACTTGATTAGTACGATATAGGTTCTTATAAATAGCAGTGAATAAGTCCTCTTTAATTCGGTTCCCCTGTTACAAAAGGGGAACTAGAATTCGCAGGACTTTGACCAAGACCTCCAGATTCGGTTCCCTACTACAGAGGGGAGATGGGATGACCTTACTGAGCCGAAAAACCGACTACGCTTTGCTCATCATGGTCTATCTTGTCAACCATGAAGGGGGGGGAAGCGCTCGGGAAATTGCCAAGAAGTACAACCGTAGCCCCTCCTTTGTGGCGAACATCCTGAAGGAACTATGCCAAAAGGGATTTTTGAATAGCCAACGGGGCGTTCGCGGCGGGTATCGGCTCAATCGTAGCGCAGACCAAATCTCGCTTGGGGAGTTGCTCGAATCGTTGGAAGATGGTTTGAAACTGACCAACTGTTCTAATCACACGGAAGAAGCGGATACGGAATGTGCCGTCGAGAATCTTTGCCCGATCAAAGGCCCCTTGCGAGAAATCCATCGGCGGATTTTAGGGGTCCTGCGAGAAACGACCTTGGCCCAAATCATTCAAACGGGGCAAGGGGTCAGCGAAACTTTCCAACCCGAATTGACCGTGTTGGGGCGAGAACTCGTTCCGACCAATGAATAAAAAAATCGGGCGAACCTAATAGCAACAAGGCATAGAGATCGCAACAGGCGAACCCAATAGCAACAAGGCCTAGAAATCGCAAGAAGATAAAGAGACTACCAGAAAATAAAAAGATCACAAGAAAATAAAGAGATCAAAGGATAAGAATATGTTGAAATTCCCCATTTACATGGATAATAACTCGACCACGCGGACCGATCCGCGCGTGGTTGAAACCATGTTGCCTTACTTCACGGAAAAATATGGCAACGCCGCCAGTCGCAGCCACCCCTATGGTTGGGAGGCCGAAGAAGCGGTGGAGATTGCCCGAGGCCAGATCGGCTCGTTGATTGGGGCGAATCCGAAGGAAATTATCTTTACTTCCGGCGCCACCGAGAGCAACAACCTTGCCATCAAGGGGGTTGCTGCCATGTATAAGAAAAAGGGGAACCACATTATCACCCAAGCGACCGAGCATAAGGCCGTTTTGGACCCCTGCAAACGACTGGAAAAAGAAGGGTTCCAAGTGACCTATTTACCAGTCGATCGTTATGGTCAAGTGTCGGTGGATCAGATTCGGGAAGCCATGACGGACAAGACGATTTTGGTTTCGATTATGGCTGCCAACAACGAAATCGGCACCCTGCAACCGATCAAAGCGATTGGCAAACTGTGCAAAGAAAAAGGGGTTCTGTTCCATACCGATGCGGTGCAAGTGGTCGGCAAAGTGCCCGTGAATGTGGAAGAAATGGGAATCGACCTGCTTTCGATGACCGCCCACAAAGTCTACGGTCCCAAAGGAATCGGTGCTTTGTACGTTCGGAAGAAAGACCCTCGCGTGCGATTGGAACCCATCATCGATGGCGGAGGCCACGAACGGGGCATGCGTTCGGGGACATTGGCGGTGCCGTTGATCGTAGGCTTCGGTAAGGCCTGCGAGATTGCCCAAGCCGAAATGCCCGAAGAAGCGAAACGACTTTACTTTTTGCGCGAGCGACTCCGCAAGGGCATTATGGAGCAACTCTCCGAGACCTACCTCAATGGTCATCCGGATGAACGTCTGCCCGGAAACGTCAATATCTCCTTTGCTTATGTGGAAGGCGAAGGAATGATGATGGGAATCAAAGATGTTGCGGTTTCGAGCGGTTCGGCTTGCACGAGCGCCAGCTTGGAACCGAGCTACGTTCTTCGTGCCCTTGGCGTTGGCGATGAATTGGCCCATAGCAGTATTCGCTTTGGCTTGGGGCGCTTCAACACCGAAGAAGAAGTCGATTATGTCATTCAATTAGTGGTCCGTGAGGTGAACCGGCTCCGAGAGATGTCCCCTCTCTATGAAATGGCCCAACAGGGGATTGACCTGAAAACAATTGAATGGGCACACCACTAATAGGAAATTGGAACTGGAAACTTTATAAATTTAAGGATACTCACTATGCCATACAGCGAAAAGATTCTCGAACATTATAATAACCCCCGTAATGTGGGCACTTTGGACCCCTCGAATCTGGCCGTCGGCACAGGTTTGGTCGGTGCCCCCGAATGCGGTGACGTTCTCAAATTGCAGATTCTGGTTAATCCTTTGACCGGTAAGATCGAGGACGCGAAATTCAAAACCTTTGGTTGTGGCAGCGCCATTGCTTCGAGCAGTTTGGCCACCGAATGGCTGAAGGGGAAATCGATTGAAGAAGCTCTGGCCATTCGGAACACGCAAATTGTTGAAGAGCTGGCTTTGCCTCCGGTGAAGGTGCATTGCTCCGTCTTGGCCGAAGATGCCATCAAGGCTGCGATTAAAAATTATCAAGAAAAACAAGAAAGTGCTGCAGCCCAACAAGCCAACCCAGAACCCGTTGCAGTTGGGTAACCCTCTAAGATAAACAAATAAGGAGTACAAAACATGTCTACGAATGTGGTCGATCAACAAACTGTCAGCCTGAAGACCGAAGCCACCCAGACTGAAGTCAGCTTCCCCGTCACCCTGACCGAACGGGCTGCCCGAGAAGTGAAAACCATCATCGCCGGCTACGAGGCTTCCGGTTCCACCGAGAAAATGTACCTGCGGTTGAGCGTTCGAGGCGGGGGCTGCAGCGGCTTCCAAAACAAGCTCGATCTGGATCATGTCTATAACGAAAAGGTCGATTTACTGAGCGAGCAACACGGCGTGAGCCTGATTGTCGATAAGAAGAGCCTTTTGTACTTGGATGGTGCCGTGGTCGATTTCCACGAAGATTTGAATGCTCGCGGCTTCAAAATCTCGAACCCCAACGCGAAAACCACCTGTGGTTGCGGTAGCAGCTTCAGCATGTAACCGAACTTGTGGTTGCAGTAACACCTTCCGCATCTAATTCGTGACGTGTAAAGCGGGACTGCTTCCCAAGCCACACAAGGCGTGGTTGCGGTAACCGCTTCCGCATGTCATTCGTGACGACTCTCTACCGGATTCCCTTCCCAGAACTCTTTGTGATCTCCCCCACCCTATTACAGGATCGAATCATCGGGATCGGGATCAGGATTGGGATCGGGGCGATCAACCGGCCTTAGCCCCCCCCCTTATCGGGATCACCTCGATAGATCATCGGCTGGTGGTGAATCGATCCATCCCGTTATGAATTGGATCAGATCGATTTTATCCGTCTCATTTTGAATCCGATTGTGGTGAATCGATCCATCCCGTTATGAATGGGACTGTGGTGACTCTATCCATCATCCGGTTACAGGTTGGATCAGAACGATTTTATCCGTCTCATGGAGAATTGGATCAGGGCGATTTTATCCGTCCCGTTGTGAAGGAATTGCCGACGGATTGCGATTTCCTTTGAGATTATTTCTCTTCTGTTTCTTTACGCAGTTCATACAATAGGTTATTCTAAAACTACCTGTGAAGCGACCCCCTTGGATTTATCTATGTTGTCTAGCCACCGACAGTTAGCACAACCTACGCTACCGACCTCGGCTTGGGGATATTGGAGCGCGGTGGACGGGACCTTGACGCTGGATCGTTCGATTATTCAACAGCATTTGCACGATGTTTCCCAACCGGTTTGTTTCGTTCAGACAGCCGAAGGGGTGGCCCTTGCCATTAGGGGTCAGCTCAGCGAGATTGGGGAATATCCCGTGATGGCCTTTGCGTCCGCATGTTTGCCGAGTTCGTTAGGGGATGCTGCCTTTCGGAATCGGCACGGCCTGCGTTATGCGTTGGTCAGTGGATCGATGGCAAACGGGATCGCTTCCGTAGAGATTGTCGAGGCGATGAGTCGGGCCGGCTTTTTAGGCTTTTTTGGTGCGGCGGGCCTTTCTAAAGAACGGGTCGAAGCCGCGATTGATCGGCTGCAAAAGAATCTGGGGCATCTTCCCTATGGATTCAATCTGATTCACAGCCCGAATGAGAAAAGCCACGAAAGCCAAATTACGGACCTTTATCTGGCGAAAAAAGTCCCCCTCGTGGAAGCCTCGGCCTATTTGGATTTAACGCCCCACATTGTGCGTTACCGGCTCAGTGGTATCCGTCCGGATGGCACCGGCGGCGTTTACACACCGAACCGAGTGATTGCCAAAGTGTCGCGGGCCGAGGTGGCAACGAAGTTTCTTTCCCCCGCACCGGAACGTTACGTCTCGGAATTAGTGCAAAGCGGTTTTCTCACGGCGGATCAAGCGTTGTTGGCCAAACGTATCCCCATGGCCGATGATGTTACCGTCGAGGCCGATTCTGGGGGTCACACGGATAATCGGCCTGCGATCACATTATTACCAGCGATGATAGCATTGCGGAACCGGCTGCAAAGGCAATATCAATATGCCACGCCTCCTTGCGTGGGCTTGGGGGGGGGGATCGCTACCCCTGCCAGCGTGGCCGCTGCCTTTGCGATGGGGGCCGCGTATGTGGTCACCGGATCGATCAATCAAGCCTGCGTGGAATCGGGTTCTTCGGATCGAGTGCGTCAAAT
>CAZFDX010000058.1:0-5770 GCA_964518325.1 uncultured Alcaligenaceae bacterium
GCAGTATAGGTGAAAAAACGAACGGAACCATCTGCAAAGGCGGCATAAAGCCCGTTGCGGTGCCCCGAAAATTGTTGGCCGCGGCCGACGAGTTTTTCGGTCTCGTTAATTCCGCGTAAGGTCGAAGGACCTCCCTGAAGCCAAGCGCCTATATCTTTTTCGGTTTCGAGAAGGGCAATCGTTTGACTGAGGCCATCAAGGATTGCTTCATCGGGTGTGGGGCTATTGTAGCGGAAGCAACCTGCGCGACGGCCTGCTTCATCTAAGGAGAGGTTCGGGGTATTCTCGCCTAAGCCCCCTAGGGCAATGTAATGGTTCCAGCCGGGTTGGGTTGGATCGAGGGTCGGCACACGGGCGGGACATAGTGCCGTCGAAAGGCGATAATGGGCTACCGGTTTCAACAGCGGGTCATTCCAAGCACGATGGGGATCGTAGGATTCGAGCATCTTGGCGAAGTTTTTGTTTTTGGGGCGAGGAAGATTCGGGTCCAAACTGGCCGAAGAATTGAGGATCGGCAACATCGGGCCGTACCAACTGATTCGCTCAAGCGGATCGATTGCAGATTCCAACACGGTGCCACAAGGAAGCTCTCCCCGTCGGAGTTTCTCGGTGCCATCGGGGTTGAGAATTTCTAGCCGCATCCCATCCAAGCCAATCATTCTGAGATGATGCATACACCCCACACGGTCGGCTTGCGTTCGACTTTGATTCAGTGCAATAATCCCTAGGCCGACTAACAGCAGGGCAGGGATCACAATCAGTACCAAGCGAACGACGAAATAGAGGACGTCTCTTTTCATGTTGGGAGTTTTCTCTTCGCAAACACAGGCACTAACCGACCACAAAATTGACCATTTGCCCTGGTTTTGCGATCACCTTACGAATGGTTTTCCCTGCCAGTTGCTCTTGGATTTTCGGATCATCTTTGGCAGCCTGTTCGAGTTGCTCGGGACTGAGATTCGGGCTTACCACGATTTTACCCCTGAGTTTTCCGTTAATCTGCACAGGGATTTCCACTTCATCATCCTGCAGATATTGCGGGTCGGCCTTGGGCCAGCGTGCATACATCAAAATATCTGTACGTCCCAACACTTGCCAAAGTTCTTCGCTGATATGCGGGGCATAAGGGCAAAGAATTTGCACAAACGTCTCTAAAACACTGCGTGGGCGAACACTCAACCCCGTAAGGTGATTAGAAAGTTCCATCATGGCCGAGAGGGCCGTGTTAAAGCGCAGCGCTTCGGTATCTTCCGTGACTTTTTGAATCGTGCGGTGCAGAATTTTGAGGGTCGCTTTCTCCGGAGTCACATCTTGAACGCGACTATCTAAAACGGGGGTTTCTGCTGCCTCATCGACCACTAAGCGCCACACTCGGGAGAGGAATCGATAGACCCCTTCTACGTTCCGATCGCTCCAAGGTTTCATGGCTTCTAAAGGACCCATGAACATTTCGTACAACCTTAAGGAATCGGCTCCGTATTGTTGAATCACATGATCCGGATTGACGACATTGCCGCGCGATTTCGACATTTTGTAAGCGCGGGCATCGACACGGATTTGCGGATTCGACTTCAGTACAAAGGTGTTTTCTTGTTTTTCGACTTCGTCCTCCGAGAGAGAAATCGTGGCCACCGGTTGAGGATTTTTTTCTTTCGTAAACGCTTTATTACCGTCAAAATCGACGTCTTTGGCGCTGATCCATTCCCCAAGTGGAATTATTTCCTTGATGGTTTCACCTTGAACGATTTTTTCTTCCACGCGGGCTTTTTGAAAACCGGTGAATTCTGTATTGCCCAAGATCAATCCTTGGTTAACCAGTTTCTGAAACGGCTCTTTGACGCTGACAAATCCCCGATCGTAAAGAACCTTGTGCCAAAATCGGCTATAGAGCAAATGAAGGACGGCGTGTTCGGCTCCCCCTACATACAGATCGACCGGCAGCCAGTATTTGGCTTTTTCCGGATCGCAAAATTGTTCGGTGTTCTTGGGGTCGATGTAACGCAAATAATACCAACACGAGCCTGCCCATTGGGGCATGGTGTTGGTCTCACGCTGATAGGTCTTATCGTTTCGTTTGACAATCAGCCAATCGGTTGCTTTGCTCAAAGGCCCTTCGGGGGTACCTGTTGGCTTGAAATCTTCCAGATCGGGTAAATTCAAAGGCAATTCGGAAACATCTAAAGGAACGATGTTCCCCGTGCGTTGCCCGTTCTCATCGAGTTCATGGAGAATCGGGAAAGGTTCGCCCCAATAGCGTTGCCGACTGAATAACCAGTCGCGAAGTTTATAATTGACACGCCGTTTACCGATCCCTTTTTCCTCTAGCTCTGCAATAATTTTTTCTTTGGCCTGTTCGGTTGGGAGTCCATCGAGTGAGCCGGAATGGCAAGCGATTCCCTCTTCAGTATAGGCTTGGGTTAATTTTTCGAGGGTCGAACCGGTCTCTTTCAACCACGATTCGGGAGGTCGAACAACGGTTCTGATTTTGATGGCATATTGTTGGGCAAACTCAAAGTCCCGTTCATCATGAGCAGGGACCGCCATAATCGCCCCTGTGCCATAGGTCGCTAAAACGTAGTCGGCGATCCAAATGGGAATAGGTTCCTCTGTTAAGGGATGCTTGGCATAGGCCCCCGTCCAAACACCGGTCTTTTTCTTCTTGGTTAGTTCGGTTCGCTCGAAATCGCTCTTTCGTGATGCCTGAAGTTGATAAATGTAAACGGCATCTTTGCAATCTTCACGAGTGATGACTTCAACCAACGGATGTTCCGGAGCTAGGACCATATAGGTAGCCCCGTATAACGTATCCGGACGGGTCGTGAACACCTTGATCGAAAGGCCATTTCCCACAGGAAAATCGATCTCGGCCCCGATAGATTTTCCAATCCAATTGCGTTGCATGGCCTTGATCGACTCGGGCCAATCGAGTTCCTCAAGGTCATTCAAGAGACGTTCCGCATAGGCGGTAATCCGCAACATCCATTGACGTAATGGACGACGTTCCACGGGAAAACCTCCCCGTTCGGAAACACCATCGACAATCTCTTCATTCGCGAGTACGGTACCCATAGCAGGGCACCAATTCACTAGGGCCTCGGCCTGATAAGCTAAACGATGGGAATCGCGATATTGGTTGATGGCATTTTCGCCCAAATCGCTGATCTCTTCCGGAATGGGCAATTCCGAAATCGGGCGCCCTTTTTGGGCAACGGGATCAAACCAAGTATCGAACAAGACCAGAAAAATCCACTGTGTCCATTTGAAGTATTGGGGGTCTGTGGTGTCGATCTCACGATCCCAATCGTAAGAGAAGCCCAAAGACTTGATTTGTCGCCGGAAGTTATTGATATTTTTTTGAGTGGTAATTCGCGGATGAATGTTGTTGTTGATGGCGTATTGTTCGGCAGGGAGACCAAACGCATCCCATCCCATCGGGTGCAAAACGTGATAGCCCTGCATTCGCTTATATCGGGATAAAATATCCGTCGCGGTGTATCCTTCGGGATGGCCCACATGAAGACCTTCTCCCGAAGGATAGGGGAACATATCGAGGAAGTAAATTTTCGGCAGACCTTGAACTTGAGGTTCATGAATGTCCGGACAACGAAAACTGCGATTCGCTTCCCAGAATTGTTGCCATTTCGGTTCGACGGCAGCAGGGTGATATTGTGGCATACGTTTGGAAATCTCGTCTTGTGCAACAAAGAATCTAAATGGTTAGAATATGAAATGAGGTTCCAAAAGGGCCTAGAAAAAAGCCCCTCTCCTGATTTATGATTCACCAACACGGTTCAACACGGTTCAACACAGTTCACGGATCGTTTCGATGTGAACATGAGGAACGAAGGCGGGATATTTTTCTTGGTCGCCGGCGATCTGGTTACCCTGTAAGATAATCGTTGGAGGGATTGCCCTGACGGTGGCGTCTGCGGCTCACCCCAAGGTTTTTAGGAAGGGTTATGATTCGCAGGAAGTATATTTTTCCTCACGTCATTGAAATCAACCACCAACTCGGGCAACTCATCGGCGTGAATGTGTACCTTATTGATGGTGGCTCGGAATATCTACTCCTTGATATCGGGTTTGAAAAAGACGTTGATGAAATTATCGAATTGATCCGACAAATGGATTTTCCCCTATCCAAATGTAAAGCGATCGTCGCTACCCATGCCGATGCGGACCATGTTCAAGGATTAAAACGTGCCAAAACCCGTCTCAAAACCAAAATTTATGCACATCCTTTGAGCGTCCCCCCATTGGAGAGAGGAGACGAGATTGAGACCTATGCTTCGATCTCCGCCCAGAATATCCAAATTCCCATGCCCCAAGTGAAAGTCGATCAACTTCTCAATGAAGGGGATATTCTGCAAGTCGGGGAGGTACAATTGCAAGTTTGGCATACCCCTGGGCATACCCCAGGCCAATTGGCCTTCAAGATGGGGAACCTGCTTTTTAGTGGCGATAATATCTACAAGGATTCCTGTGTTGGCGTGATTGATGCCCATCATGGCTCGAAATTGCCCGACTTTATTCGGTCCCTTAAACGTATTCTCGATGATGATTCGGAATACCTTTTACCCAGTCATGGCCCCGTGTTTCGACGGGATAATCAAATCATTCAAAAGGCCATCAATCGGCTGAGTGAATATCAATTCATGACCGATTTTGGTACCTGTGCGCTCTCTTGGCCGATGCAAAGTGAATGGGAGGCCGAAGTTCGTTCCGGTCGGGCGCCCAAGTTTTAAGCGAGATTTTCTTTTAAGCGAGATTTTCACACACCAGAAGTCCGCGAAGCAATTCGAGCGCAGATGGCCACCTTGAGGAGTTGCACCCCTGCACGCAGGGTAATCACCGTCAACACCGTTGCCCCGATCGATTCCACCAATAAGCCCCCTCGATAGAAGACAAAATAACTGAGATAAATTCCATATAGGCTGGTCAAGATCAGGATGTAACCGAGGATTTCACGAACCCAACTCATTTTTTCGGTCTCCTTTGCCATAATCGTATGCGGTACACATCTTCATGGCATTCAAAATAATTCATATCCCTTAGGGCTATTCGGGCCTGCGAGGGGGTTAGATGGTACCAATTCCATAAACTCAAGAAAATCCAAACAAACCCCGTTCCCCCAAAAAACGCAAACAGTAGGACCAACACGCGATACTCCGAAGCAGAAAGCACTAGCTTTTGCCGCAGATAATCGCCCCAGAAATCGATCGTGAACCAAAGGATTGTCCCCACCACGACACACACGCCGGCCGTCATGAGCGCACGAATGAATTCATCGGTTGTTACGGATTCAGGGGGGCGGGCATGCGAAGAGGTGAAGACGGGAAAATTTCTTCGCGGGAATGGGTCTTTCGGGGTAATTTGAGTGAGCATCGAGTACAAGCGATAGTGCCCAATCATGTAGATCAATATCCCGATCGTTAACAATAGGGTCTCGATATTCAGGGGGATTTTGTTCAGGTAAACACGGTAGGAACCAAACGACAGGAAAGACAATATCCCATTGAAACCGGTGTCAAAAAGTAAGTAACTGGTGAAGATAAGCACGAAGATCGGGGACGAGGCCCATCTTCCCAACAGCCCTGGCAAAGCTAAGAGAACCGCAATAAAAACCCCGATGCCATTTCCACGAGCGGACATGAGCATAGCATACGCTACCAAACCCACGACCGCGAGAATGAAAGAGTTCAACACGGCAGGTTTTTGGTAAGGCCCCAGCCAACTTTGAATGGTTTCAAGACCCCTCATGGTGTGAGTT
>CAZFDX010000059.1:0-8053 GCA_964518325.1 uncultured Alcaligenaceae bacterium
ATTACGAACGACTGGCCGAAACGCTAGCCGGCTGGCATTGGCTTGCCTTTGTTATGATTGCCATCAAACACTTGGGACTCCAAAGTCAATAACAGGCTCTAGTTCATTGATGATGAGCACGCGATCCACTCTGGTCACAGCTAGGCCGGCTAACAACGCCTCGACCTGCTTCTTCGGATCGATCTTGAGAATCCGCATATCCTCTATTAATTCTTTCCTATATGTTTCATAATAATCACGTGCAGCTACACAGCGGAGAACTTCCTGTTGAACGGTAAGGTCTTCCGGCACGATCTCGATCAGTGCCTTAAGAAGATAGTAGGGTAAAAAACGGCCATTGAGTTGTCTGACACGGTACCCGTAATACATTTTAATAGCGGGCACAGCCGCTTTTGCTTTCGCCCCCATCTTCCGGAGATTGTCCACAGCCAGGGATCTATTGAGACCCTCTTTATCTATCAAAATTGTCAAGACCTCCTTATAAATCGCTGGATCAATTTTTTCGAATGCCGTGTTTGCCGCTTCTCTCACTTTGGGATTTGAGTTCATCATCCCGAATTCGACCAATGCGACCCCAGCTGGCTTTGCATCGGAACCCAGCAACTCCAGTTCCGCAATCGCCTTCAGCTGAACTTTCATGTCCTTAGATTGCAGGTTCTTGATGAGTAATTTGAGCTTATCTTCCTCTTTAGGCTGAGTTGGATTGAGCTTATCTTCCCCTTTGGGGGCGTCCGCTGCCCCAACCGCTTCTTGGATGGCTGAGAGCGCCCGCTTGGCAACGGCACGCACAAGCTCATCTGAATCGCTAGTCGCCTTTGTCAACGCGGGGATGGCGTCCTTGGCCTTCCCTTTCAGTTGTCCTAATTCTCTCGCAGCTTTGAGGCGAATAGTGGCATCCTTATCCCCCAATTCTTTGATGAGTTTCGCAACCTCAGGAGGAATATCGTCGGCGGATGTAGTGTAACCGCCCAGAAGGATGATTGAGAATGTGAGGATCACAATGGTTAAGAATTTAGGCATCGTTCTTCTCCTATAACAAATCCCTAAGTCTGCATAACATTTATGCGCAGGGTTGGTTTAATGTACAATCTCAGTCGTGGCGAGGACTGAACGACGCGGCTCAGCTGCCGTGCCACGAGTAGACAAACACTCCGAACAACTTATTGAGATCAACTTTAGCGCCTAGTTCGGTCCTCTAGGCAAACTCCCCTAGTTTGAGTTTTCTATCGAATCTCGAAAATCTCTCACAGTTCTCTCCACCGCTCGTTGTACTTCGCTTTTTGCCAAAAAAGGTGTGATGAAAATGATTGGACCGATAAGAAATAGTAAACCAACAATCGCAATCACCCAGCACAGCGGCGATGGTTTTACACTGTACTCGATCCGCAGGGACCATTCCCCCTCCTTACGTCCCTTTGACAATTTCCCATTCACTGTCACATCAGTCGCAAATGATCGGAATTTACTGCTTGAAACCTCGAACTCACCTCGGTCAAAAAATTCCACTCTTCCGATCCGTTCAAACACTTCTTCAATTGTTGCCACAATCTTTGAAGGCGGAAGGTTTGTGTGGAAACGAGTAAATTCTTCACTGTAGAACATGTGACTCTCTGGAAAGGTTTAGATATTCTTGGTTTGGGCAGCGTTGGATTCACCTTAAATAACTTGTCATTAGATTGCGTCATTGCAATCTATTCTGGTCAAGAGGATGGGTCAGAACGCCTGACCGAAACCATGATCCGCTTGACCTTATTTCACGATTCGCTACTACAGTTAGCGAAATCTATTCCTCTAATGGACATTGCGGCGTATTGTCTCTGGCGAATTCCTATTGAGTTTATTCGCTACCGATCCAGCGGACTTTTAACGCCTTGTCTCATCGGTTCAAGACGTGTGTATAAATCATTGTTGTACTAACGTCCTCATGAACCCATTTGGTCACGCTTGTACAACGGCAGCGAATCCTTCTACACGACGCCACCGCCAAGTATTAGACGTATGAGTCCAAACACACATGCGATACAGCAACAGATAAGACCAGCAATGCTACCACTCTTGCTCTTTTCTTTAGTCGTGGCGAGAGCGATGGCGCTGATAATAGCACCAATTACAGCAAAGGGAATGTTGATCCAATTCAACGCACCGAAACAAGGTATGAAACCGACGAGCATGCCAACTATGGCCAGAATCCCCCAGACCAGACTCAAAACTTGCATAATTGCTCCTTAAAAAGAATTTTTGGTTGCAACTCTCTTAAGCTATTTATTCATAAATACTTAGAGACAAAATTTTATGTAGAATTTCACCCTAGTGAAAATTTCATCATTTTTGTGTTGGATCAGCGAGGCAATGGGATTGCTCTGCTTTAAATGTTATCACCGAACTGCGATCAACGACCTTCAACCGCCGAGGAATCCATTTGAAGATACTCCAGCATACATAGCATGTAGCCAAAGATGCATTAGCGAGCAACATAACGTAGAGGGGTAAAGCCCCTCGGTTCACGGATGCAGCCGCTTCCAGATTGCCATCTGCGATCAACACAAAGCCTCGGGTCATGCCACAGAAAGGACAATCATCGTGGTGAGATCGACAGTAAGCAGACATCTGCATAATGGTTTGCGAAGGAACAAGCTGGGCTATGAGCAATGTCACCATACCACAGCTAGAAAGGATGAGCCACACGATAACAATTGCCTGCCTTAGCTGCACTTTACTCACCGATCTTCACCCCAACACAATTGGTCGAATTTCTTAGTTAAATTGCGATGGTGCAATCTATTGTGGTCAAGAGGATGGGTCAGAACGCCTGACCGAAACCATGATCCGCTCGACCTTATTTCACGATTCGCTACTTCAGTTAGCGAAATCTATTCCACTCATAGACATAGCGTGGCTGATTTTTTTACAATTTTGTTTCTTTGAAGTTTTCTGGGAGTCTTGGTTGGTTTGGCAGGTTCGTTTCGGAATTAGCTTTGGCGGACTATGATTTCGTTGCGAACAAAGTCCGTATTGTGGAATCGTAACTGCCGAGGAAATAGGGGTTTCGAGAACGAATAGGGGGGGCATGGGGCGCACCTTTGTCAAAAATTTTACTCATTATTTATATTGAGCAGGGTCGATTGGAAACGATATTTTTTAAGATTTTTCCATAACCCCTATCAGGCCCTGTGGGTTTGAGGGATTTTTGGGGGTTTTCGAGCAAAATTTTTATCTCCCCCTTGATAGTCGAACGTCACTTTGCATAATTTCTTTTTCTTCGGATCATTCAACCGGTAGTGATTTTGGCTACCGCAAGAACTTTTTTGATGTGATTGAGGCGGTTGGGATATGACAAACGCATTAGTTCTAAAATCGGCTCCACGAACCGGAAGCGGCACCCGCGACGCCGTGCGGCTCCGCAAAAATGGGATGATCCCCGCAACCGTTTATGGTCACAAGGAAAATCCGACCTCGGTGGCAATCAAGAAAGACGAATTAGCAAGTGTGTTGCGCAGCCATGTGCGAACCCTCAAACTGGAAGTGGCCGGCAAGCAAGAGGACGTTCTGATTCAAGATATTCAGCACGATCACCTTGGCTCGGCCATTCTGCATGTGGATTTTCGGCGGGTTTCTGCAGATGAACGAGTCAAAACCACCGTCGAAGTCGAAATTCGTGGTACTGCGCCCGGCACCAACTCGGGAGGGGTACTCGATATTCAATTACACCGCCTGCATATTGAATGCCCTGCCTTGGCGGTTCCGGAAACGATTCGCGTGAAAGTCGATAGCCTTCAATTGGGGCAGTCCATTCATGTGAAAGAACTCGAATTGCCTCCGAACGTGAAAGTTCTGGAAGACCCCGATTTGGTTGTTGTTCAGGTGAAGGCAGCCGCCCAAATGATGACCGCTTTGCCAACCGCTCCAGCCGAAGGCGGGGCCGAACCCGAAGTGATCACCAAGAAAAAGGAGAAGCCCACCGAAGAGGAATAACTTATCCTCTTGGCTGCTAAGAGATTATGAAGGTCGTCGTCGGGCTAGGGAATCCCGGTCGTCAATACGAACAGACTCGCCACAACATCGGGTTCATGGTGTTAGATTATCTGGCATCGGCCCCGCATGTTTCAGGTTGGCGCAGTCGGTTCCAAGGATTGGTGACCGAAACGAGCGAAGCCTCACAACCGGTTCTGCTCGTGAAGCCCGAAACCTTTATGAACCTCAGCGGGCGTTGTGTACGGCAGGTGGTAGATTTTTACAAACTAGCCCCGAGTGACGTACTCATAATTTGCGACGATATTGCCCTTCCCTTGGGGAAACTTCGGGTCAAAGCCAGTGGCTCAAGTGGGGGGCAAAATGGCCTGAAAAGTATCGAGCAAAGTCTGGGGACACAAAATTTTGCCCGCCTTCGTGTGGGAGTCGGGCAACCGAGCGAATACCAAGATGCGGCTGACTATGTGCTAAGCCGTTTCAAACCGGGCGAGCTAGCTACGGTTGAAGATGCGATCGCTCGCAGCGCCCAAGCTGTGATGCTCTGGGTTCGTGAAGGAATCGAAGCCTGCATGAACAAAACAAACGGCCCACCGGTAGCAAAAAAAGAGAAAAAGGAGAAGCCCCAGTCCGAAGGGGAAAAGCCGAAAAAAAATGAGGAAGTGGAGAATCGCTCCTCGACGACTCCCCCGACCGACCCGAACATAAACCCAACGAACTAACGTAATACGATTTGCTAAAAATTGGACCTGTATTGGTGAGACTGAATAACCATGGCATTGAATTCCTACGAGTGCTTGTTCTTGTTTGACCCAGTCAAAGCGTCGAGCGAACTGGATAACCTGAAAACGCAGGTCCACTCCTTGCACGAAAAACATGGGGCACAAATTCTCGTAGCCCGCAAGTGGTCCGAGAACTACAAACTCGCTTATCCCATTGAAGGTCACAAAAAGGGGTACTACTACCTCACCTACTTCAAAATGGAATCGACCAAGGTTCCCGATTTTGAACACGATGTTCGTTTGAACGAATCGATCCTGCGACATATGGTCACGAAGATCGATCCGAAATGGGATGCCGATATGCTCGCCGTGGCCCAAGACGAAACCTTGTTAGGGGGCGGTCTCAAACTCGCTTCGGAAGAAGTGACCGATGCCAGCCTTCTGGGAGAAGGGGTCATCCCCAATGCTGGGTTGATGGGCGACGATCTCGGTTTAGACAAAGAATAATCCCCGCAAGGCAAAAGATCGAGAAACCGGCCGAGATAGTAATTTTGTTCACTACTGACATTCTCAGCCCTCGGAGAGGGTCGGTAAAATGGTGAGGAGAAATACCTAAATTTTTCCGATAACCTTAGAATGGCTTTCCCAAGACATTCCCTAAACCGGAGCCTACAATTATGGCAAGTCTGAACAAAGTGATGCTCATCGGCCGACTGATCGATAACCCCGAAGAACCTCGTGTTCTTCCAAACTCGGGCAATAAAGTGATTAAGTTCCGGTTTGCCGTCGGACGGAGTCGAAAAAACCCGCAAACGAATCAATGGGAAAATGATCCCAACCCGTTGTACATCGATTGCGAAGCCTACTCCCGTGGCGAAAGCACACGCCTTGTAGATGTGATTGCGAATTATTGCCGCAAAGGCTCGCAAATCTATCTGGAAGGGGAACTAAGACTCGATACTTGGTCAGACAAAACAACCGGCGAGAAACGATCGAAACATAAAATTGTCGTCTCGAATATCGAACTATTGGACAAAGCCCCCAGTGCCGGTGGCCACGAAGAAGGATTACCCTCGCAATCGACCGGTTATTCCTCCGGTGGTTCGTCGGGTCGAACCGCTCACCCCTCGTCTCACTCGGGCGGAGGATACAGCGACGATTACGCCGGTGGCTCGGGTGACGATATTCCGTTTTAACAACCAAGATTTTTAACTGTTGGGTTCTGTGAACTATGGCAAAGGCAAAAACAAAAGAGAAAAAACCAGCCCCCAAAAAAACGGGGCCCGCTCCGAAAGAACGTAAACGCAACCAAACTCCCAAGGGGACTCATGGCGGCGTCAAAGTCCTTCTGATTGATGATGTTGCTCACGTTGGCAAACAAGGTCAAATCGTTGAGGTGCGACCCGGCTTTGCACGCAATTACCTTTTGCCCAATAGTTTAGCGGTGTATCCCACCCAGCATAACATTCAACTGTTGGAACACTACAAGATTCGGGTTCAACAACTTCGGGAAGCCCGTATCTCGGACCTCCGAACCTTGGCCGAACAAATTACCCGAACCAAGTCCGTGACCATCGAAGCCAACGCCAACGATGAAGGACATTTGTATGGTTCGGTCGGGCCGCAAGAAATCTGCCGTGCCATGCGGGGCAAAAACTTGTTGGTCGAGCCGGATATGATTCGACTGGACGAGGTTTTCCGTGAGTGCGGGGTGTATCCAGGGGTCCGCATTGCCTTGGGGTACGAAATCGAAGCCCAAATTGAGGTCACCGTGGTTCCGCCGGTTACCTCCGGCAAACGGTAAACCAGCAAACGGTAAACCAGCAATCAGTCAGGTTGCCTCTCGATCGCTGGGATACCCAATTGCTGGGATACCCAACCGTATCGATCATCGATTGCGTCGATTGTCGTCGGTCATCATCGGTTATTGTCGATCACAATCGATCTGGAAGGGTTTGAGATAGGCTATACTCCTTAGATACCGATTCTCAAACCTTTCCATTTGAGATAAAATAAAGGGCAAGGATGTCCTATGGATGCCATTTCTCCCGATCGTCTTCCGCCCCAATCACGCGATGCCGAACGGTCCGTCATCGGCTCGATGCTGCGTGATAACAACATTATCAACGAAGTTTTGCAAACCATCAAAGCCGAGAATTTTTACTTTGATGGACATCGAAAATTGTTCGAGGTCATTGTCGAAATTTACAACAGTGGCCATCCTGTCGATCTGGTGATTCTGGCCGAGAAACTCAAGCAGATGAAAATTCTGGAAGATGTGGGAGGATATGCCTACCTTTCGGAATTGTGGGATGCCGCCCCGACGGCTGCCAATGCGGAATACTATGCTCGAATTGTGCGGGAAAAGGCCATCACACGGAGCCTGATCCATGCCAGCACCGAAATCCTCCGCGATGCCTACGATTCGACCAGCAGCCCCGAAGAGCTTCTCGGACAAGCAGAACGAAAAATTCTCGATATTGCCGAACGGGGCGTAACCGGCAACACCACCACCCTACAAAGCTCGATCCAACAAGCATTCGATCGAATCGATCAGCGAATGGGTCGGGCGGGGAACAACGAGATCAGCGGGCTTTCGACGGGGTTTGTCGATCTCGATCAACTGACGGCCGGTTTCCAAAATAACGAGCTGATTATTCTGGCCGCCCGCCCCTCGGTGGGGAAAACCGCCATGGCGTTGAACTTCGTCCGGCATGCGATTGTCGAAGAACAAGCCCCCGTCTTCTTCGTCAGTTTGGAACAATCACGCATTGAACTGGCAGAGCGTTTACTCTCCTGCCAAGCAATGGTCGATAGCCATAAGCTCCGTAAGGGGCACCTCTCGGGCGAAGACATGCGAAAACTCACCGATGCCGGAGAAATCCTTTCCAAAGCGAAACTGTATATCGATGATACCCCCGCGCAGGGAATGCTTCGGATTGCTGCCAATGCGCGGCGCTTGAAATTACGGCACGGCATTCGCATGGTGGTGATCGATTATTTGCAGCTGATTGATCCGGAAAATCGACGCGACCCCCGACAGGAACAGGTCGCTCAGATTTCGCGGCGCTTGAAATTTCTCGCACGGGAATTGAGTATCCCCGTCATGGCCCTAGCTCAGGTGAACCGATCGTCGGAAGATCGCCAAGATCATCGGCCCCGTTTGGCCGACCTTCGGGAGTCCGGCTCGATCGAGCAAGATGCCGATACCTGTTTGCTGCTGCATCGCCCTGGAAAATTTGATGGCGGCATCGAGGATAACATCATCGAAGTGATTGTGGCCAAACAGCGGAACGGCCCGACCGGAGAGGTCACACTCACCTATCTCAATCGATTTATGCGATACGAGAATCATCATCCAGAGG
>CAZFDX010000060.1:0-2005 GCA_964518325.1 uncultured Alcaligenaceae bacterium
CGGAGATGGGTATAAGAGACTGACTTTACTTCGATCACCCCCGAGTTTGCCAAGGAACGTGAAAAAGCCGATAAAATCGAAGCCGAGATTCACAAAATTGCTGACGAAGCATTAACCCCGATCATGCGGGAACTTCCGCCCGATCGCAAACGCCCCACACACATCCATAAACGGGGGAATTTCCTCAATCTCGGTGAAGAGGTGAAACCCCAAATCCCCGAAAGTTTTCGATTCGTGAAAGAGATCGAAGGGAATCGCCTGACCTTGGCCGATTGGATCACCTCTCCGGAAAACCCACTGACCGCACGGGTGGCAGTGAATCGACATTGGGCACAATTTTTTGGGACTGGTCTGGTCGAATCGCAAGAAGATTTTGGTACACAAGGAACCCCGCCCAGCCATCCCGAGTTACTCGATTGGCTTGCGGTCGAGTTTCGAGAATCGGGCTGGTCGTTCAAAAAATTGTGCAAACAAATTGTCATGAGTTCCACCTATCAACAATCGTCACAGGTCACGCCCGAGCTGCTGAAAATCGATCCTAAAAACCGGTTACTGGCACGGGCATCTCGCTTCCGGCTCGATGCGGAATTTATTCGAGATAATGCCCTGAGCATTGCCGACTTGCTTAGCTCGAAAATTGGAGGCCCCTCGGTGATGCCCTATCAACCCGAAGGTATCTGGAAAAGCACCTACAGTACCGAACGCTGGAATCTCTCCATTGGTGATGATCGATACCGTCGCGGGATTTATACCTTCATCAAACGTTCTGCCCCTTATCCCTCGAATGTCACACTCGATGGGACCAGCCGAGAAAGTTGTACCATACGCAGAATAAATACGAACACCCCCTTGCAAGCCTTGATTCTGCTGAATGATCCCGTTTTTGTCGAGGCCGCCCAAGCGTTGGCGCGGCGAGTGACCCACGATGCGAATCGCCCCGAAGAACGTATCAAACTGGCCTTCCGCCGAGCCACGTTGCGGCCCCCCTCGGAGAAGGAACTCAAACTGCTCATGGACCTGTACGAAAGCCGCTTGGCGAAATACAAATCGGATCGAAATGCTGCCTTGCAAATGGCCACGCAACCGATTGGCCCGCTTCCCCTCGAATTCGATCTCGCAAGCACGGCGGCCTTGACCGTGGTTTGCAACGTCATTTTGAACATGGATGAAGTGATCGTCCGCCGATAAATCCCGAGGTTATTTTTTCCATCGAATCGCATTGGCAGAATCGCATTGGCAAAGGTGGCAGGTCATCGGTCATCAGTCATCGGATCGACGTTCAAGTTTACGTCAGAATTATTTTTTCCATTCAATCGCATTGGCAAAGGCGGCATCACGGGTGCCGATCTTCGGTGCTTGGGTCGGCTTAGCTGTGATCGTCAAAATCGCTTGTTCCCCTTGTCGCGTGAGTATTCGGTAAAAGGCTTGAAAAACCGGTATGCCATCGAGGTTCCCTTTCCCCACCACACGATAAATGTGACGATCTCGATCCGTGGGGATCGTCCCTTTCTCAACCACTTCGGTCATTTCCCAATTGGAACTCTTTTTGACAAGGTCTTCAAACTCTTCGTTGGATAATCCCTTGCCTGCCTCCGCTTTGGGTAGGGGGCTTAAGGTCGCTTGAGCAATAAAATCGCCCCGATCGAGTAACCGGAAGATGATGTTTTGCTCTGTGCGAGCCACAAAGTACCACTCTCGTGGATAGAGAAACGTAATCGAAGAACCGGCATCTTCATAAAGTAACGCCTTGAGATTTCCGGCGGGTTCTTCTTTGGCAGGCACCTTTTCGAGTAAGGTTTTAGGGAAATTCTTCGGCTCATCTGCCAAGAATTCGCGAGTCACAAGGGTTGTGGATTCCACCTCGGCGGCAGGGGAAACGGGGCCTTGGTCTCGCTGATCCTTTTGCTTCCATTCCCCCGAAGCGATTCGCTTCTGTTTGAGACCATACCAGGCCGTGGCCGGGACCGTGATTTTGTTCAACGCCCCGTATTTAATACCGCTGGAA
>CAZFDX010000061.1:0-3568 GCA_964518325.1 uncultured Alcaligenaceae bacterium
TCTCCGGATGATCGGGTCGGAGTTTATCGATCGTAGCAATTCTCGCTTTCCCTGCCATGGCAGCAAAAGTGGGGGGGAACAAAAAATCTTTCGGGCGTTGGTCGGGGTCGGGATAACAGGCAAGGTCTTCGGGTTTTTCGATGGTGTGCTTCGGTTCTGGGATGGGTTCTCCTTTGCCTTCCCCTTTCAAATGTAAGGTCATCCACCCGTACATGGCTTCTCGCATTGGTTTGTTGTAATCGTGCCCCCCTTCAAAAACGGTATGGGCCAAATGAGATTCTTTCCCATACAGAGAAAAAATCGCTTGGGCGCGGGCAACGCTTTTTTTGGCTTCGGCGGGAGAAAATTGGATGGCATCTTTCTCGGCATTCATCACATGCAAAGCCCGAGGAGCCACTAAACCGAGAACATCTCCTTCTTCGGTAAAAGTCAAGGCATTGGGCAAAACTTCGCAAACACAACAGGCCGCCTGAAGATAGGCACGATAATTCCCGACGGAACAAACAGGAACCACGGCCAAAAATCGTTCATCCAAAGCGCCCGCATACATGGTTTGATTCCCCCCCCCACTGGCACCGGTGATACCGAATTTGCCGTTCACTTCGGGGCGCTTCGAGAGGTAATCGACCGCCACGCGATTATCCCACAATTGCATGCCGAGGAGGGTATTTCCCGTAGGCCAAAGGCTAGCACCGTAAAGGGCACCGTGATAGCTTCCCCGTCGGGGTGTGGTAAAGCGTTCGCCGGAACCAAACGCATCGATGGCCAAAACAAAAAAGCCTAAGTGAACCAAGCCCAAACAACGAGCCTGCACAACGGGGTCTCGGCGTGCCCATGCCCAATGCCCATGCACAACCAGCACGGCTGGCACTTTCTCCCCTTTCTTCAAATTCGGAACGTAAGCCGTTGCGGTGGCATACACACTCGGACGGGTTTTGATGGTGAGCAATTCGATTTTGTACCCGTCTCGTTCCAAGGTTCTGTGCAGGGTCACTTCAGGATCAACGACTTTTTCGCCGTATTTTTCGACACCAGCCGCTTCAAGGATTTTTTCGCGTAATAAACTCCGACGGGTCTGCCAATCCTTCAAGGTGGCAGGCGGAGTATCCATCTCGCGGAGTTGATTCGCATAGGTGCGATGGAATGGATCGATGTGGTTTTCTGGCATAGTCGATTCTCAAGGAGAGTGAGGATTATCGGGACCAACGGGGGTCGGGATCGTGTGCGACTTATCTTGAAGGAGGATTGTAGTAAGAAGTCCGTTCGAGTGTGATGGACTTTTTCCGGATCGCCCGAACCTTGTTATGACCTTCCGAAGTGTCAACCGAAGGAATAAAGACCTAATTCAGTGTGTGAAATCTCACTTTCTCGCACTGTAAATCCTAACTGTACGGAATTTGACGACGAATTTCCGAGAGAAACTTGGCCATGAGGGCGCAAGTTTGCTGCGAAGAGAAAGGAGTAAAGTATGCTTTCACCAATTATCACCCACAGCGCCGATGACAACCGGATTCGTTCACAGGAGGGACGTGCGATGTTGGTTCTAAGTAGGAAATTGGGCGAGAAGATTTATATTGGCGAAAGTATCTGTATTACCATTGTCGATATCGACCGTGGAAAAATTCGTCTCGGTATTGAAGCTCCGCGAGATGTGCCGATCTTTCGGCAAGAACTTTTACCGTTGACTCCACCGCAACAACGGCAAACTCCTCCTCCTCCTCCCCTTGCTGCTGCTTCGTGATTTTATTCATGATGTGATTCGTTTCCACCACATCATGAGGTACTCCGTCGTTTCTCAATTGCGAGTCGAAAATCGGATTCGTCTTTTTTTTCGATTATGAGAGTAGAACGGGGAATACCGATTACTTATGCATTTGTGGATAGTTCACGCCCCTGAATCCTCTTTCTACCCCTGAATCCTCGGTCTTTTCATCAATCCTTGGTCTGTCTCTATAGTTTCGGTCCGCTCCGGTATCCCCCTTGGTCTGGGGTCGCATTTTTTTTCAACCCTCCAAAAGTTCATTCGGAACGGGGATTGGTAAACGCATCAACGCCAAGGCATACGTTTTTCCTTGTGTATCACTCCGCAACGATTGCGAGGCGCCTCCTGCTAAGGCCTCGTAGAGCATGAAGTTCAGCCCCCACACCCCCGGCGCTTCAAATCGTTCGATTTTCGCGATGGTTAACCCTGCAAAAAAGGCCTGCACCTTCTCCGCCGTGAGATACTCCCTCAAGAATTGGTATATCTTCGGATTATTCGCAATAATTGCTACGTTGGCATGGCTCCCTTTGTCACCGCTGCGACCATGTGCAATTTTTCCTAAAGGAACCGTCGTGGTTTGACTCATGCTGGTTCTCCCTCTCCTAATAATTTCACGGTCACATTCGGATCAACCACTTTTCGTTGCACCAACGCCGGCCAATAGGCAAACACTTCTCGCACGGCAGGGCGACCGGTGGTGTACCCCGTTACGCCAATCGGCCCCGAGGTAACCAACGGGGCAAATTCTTTTGTGAATCGCTCGACGGCTGCCTTGTTTCGATCGTGCACCGCGACCCGTAGGACCACTTCCGGTGGATCGTGTTCAAAGGGAATGGCCACCGGCACACAATCCCCCCCCCCTAAGACTTCGATCAAATGCTTATCAAATTGATACCCCGCGAGTTTCAATCGATCGAGGATCATTGCCCCTGCCTGACGAGCTTTGGCCACGGAGTTAGGTCCGGCAATCACCAAAGTTCCCGAGGCCATGTAGCCATCGCGATAGGCTGCCGACACTTTGTAAGTATCGGTAGGGGGGGCACCATTCGCTTTTCGCACAATCACCCGATCGACCCCTTGTTGTTCGAGTTCAATCTGAGAGAAATCGGCCACCGTATCGGGAGTGTAATACCTAGCGGGGTCGGCCACTTCGTAGAGAAGTTGCTCCGAAACGGTTTCGAGATTGACGACGCCGCCGGTCCCTGCGGGCTTCGTGATGACCACGCCCCCCCCCTCATCAAGCTCGGCAATGGGATAGCCAATCTCGGCGAAGCGCTCGACCTTTTCCCAGTGCGTCCATAAGCCGCCGGTGACCTGTGCCCCACATTCGATCAGGTGCCCCGCTGCGGTGGCCACTCCGACTTTCTGATAATCGTCGGCCTGCCAACCGAACTCATACAGGGCGGGTCCCACTGTTAAACAGGCATCGGCCACGCGCCCCGTAATCACGATTTCGGCTCCCATCTCGAGCGCCTGTACAATCGGCCCCGAACCTAAATAGGCATTGAGGCTCACCAAGCGATCCGCCACTTCAACGATATTCTTACCATTATCAAGATGAGAAAATGTCTGCCCCTTTTCCTGAAGGGAGGCGAATTTGGGAAGTAAATCATCGCCGGTGATGTAGGCAATTTTTTTCTCGATGCCGTTTTTTTTCAGAACCGCCCGAGCTGACCATGTCGATCTTGGCGTTGCTCAGGAACCGCGATCCCAAGGCGGGTTATGCCACAGATTTCATCGATGTTTTGTCTCGTCTCGGTCCGATTCTCCAAGCACAACCTCATCTGAAAATCATCACGAACGCGG
>CAZFDX010000062.1:0-3366 GCA_964518325.1 uncultured Alcaligenaceae bacterium
CCTTAGAAATTCACCACTAGATCAATCGTTCGTCGGTCAGAAAAAATCAGTGTTAGAAACACATCTCAAAAAATCAGGGTTAGAATCACATCGAGGTAGCTGAGAATAATTTACTCGGCCTGTTCACTTTCGCGGAACCATAATTTGAAACGGGTGATAATCGAAGGGCCGTTTTCTCCACGAAACAAGACCGATTCGCGACGAAATTGACTCGAAGCAAACCACAGACCGGCAACAACTGTCAAAAGTAACGACAAAATCAGGCTGAACCAAGTGAGTGGAGTAATCGGCTCTCCGGAAACACTCATGAGATTTTGCATCACCATCGAAAGCCCCGTGATCGGTACGGCTGCGAGGATCGGAGATAGAGTAATACCCGGAGTCATCGACCATAATTGCAGCGGCATCACCACGATAAAGAGCGGTATCAGGTAGTGTTGACCTTCTTTGGGAGAACGGGCAAAGACGCCAACCCCCAGACCAATTGAAGTGAAGATCAATGCCAACGGGATCGCCAAAAGGGCCACCGAAACCAATCCACTCAAAGAAACCACAGGGAACGGGAGTACAAAGCCCAAAAACAAAGCCCCCGCAATCATCCATAATAGGTTCCACAGAGCTGAACCGTAGGAGAATAGGGCAATTGCGAGGAATTTCCCCGAAACGATTTCACTGCGAAGGGCAGGGCTTATTAAAAGTGTTTCCATCGTTCCCCGTTCTTTCTCGCCTGCGGTGACATCAATGGCCGGATGCATCGCTCCCGCAAGGGTCCACATCACTAATAAAAAGGGGAGAAACTTCACCAACACATCTCGAAGTTCTTCGGCGGTGCGGGCCTCGACCGGTCTCTCGGAGCGTGGGTCAAAAATAGTGAAAGGTAGTTCCGGATCGACCCCTTGACGTCGTAGACCGACTTTGAAATAGGCCTCTTGCCAAGTACTCAGGGCCGAGTTCACTTTTTGCATGGCCAATTTGCTCGTTTCGTCTCCTTCACGACTTTTAATCGTGACTTTGGGGTTTTTCTTTTGTCGAATTTGGTTTGTGAAATCTTCGGGGACAATCAAAAGAACGTCGATCTTACGAGTGTTGAGAGATTCCTCGCCCTCATCGGTTAACGGAATCACATTCAGCACCCCGTAACCTTTTGTGGTGGGGACAAATCTTGGATTGAAAATCTGCAAAAAGGGGTCGGACTCATCTCGAATAATCAAAGGGGGATCGTCGAGATAAAGTTCTGTGACCACATTCAGAACGGAACCGACCAGCAACGATTCGGGATGGGCTTTCTGCTGAGGAAGATGTTCGATACCGATGATGCCCACACGAAGAGGTTGATCCTTCAGGCTATAAGCAAAGGCAATCCCAATCAACGCAAAGACGGGATAGAGGAATGCCGGTAGACCTAAAATGATCATCATCGTGCGTCGGTCACGCAAGAGATCATGAACTTCCCGTTTGGCAATCAGCAGAATCGAAGAAATTTTCATGCCTATAGTTTAGGACCTTATCCCGAGAGTGGGAAATGCAGAAGGTCCTCTCTCCTTTAACCCGCGTGAGAGCGTGAGAGCTAAATTCTGAAATCGCTAAGTGGTAGCAAAAATACTCTCCATGCTCCTTATCTCTGCTCGAAACCCACGAAGCCATGTTTCTTGGGCGTGAATCGTCGGCCACGTCGGCCCGACGAGTTTTGGCAGGACAGATCGCAGTGATTCGGGTAGACCATCTTTGTGCCAAAAGAGCAGAAGCGCTGATGTCACCAGCGATTGTCTTTCGGACTAAATCGGTGTCTGTCATGGCCGCTTCCTCTCTCGCCTACAATAAACCTATACTTGAAAGACGACCAACTCGGGAAAGTGAATATCCCCAAAAATGGACTCGTCTGATTTTCACCTTAGGGCCGAAGGATGGATCAGGGCATGAATTTGAAAGAGTTCGATCGAGATGAAATTCGAGTTAAGTATCCCGCTGATTGGGAGATCGAAATAGAAGAGGAAGAGGATCAAATGGGTTGGACCGTCTCCGTTGCCAGTCCCGATTCGGCCTTCCTAGTCATTGCCTATCGGGTCGATGAAGAACCCAGTCGGCTTGTCGAAGCGGCTTTGGAATCCCTTCGAGAGGATTTTCAAAATCTCGACGCTCAACCAACTATGGAGACTTTGAACAAACAACCTGCTTTCGGTTACAACATCGAATTTATTACCCTAGACCTGACGAACACCGCTTGGTTAAGAGGGGTCGATGGTCCCGAGGGCGGCATTCTGATTATGGGACAAATGACCGATCAGGATCGACCCGTGTATGAACAGCCTCTCAGAGATATTCTCGATTCTCTTTCTTGGGAGGAATAAAGGGGTTCAAGGTGACGCTCTCTGGGGAGAGATCCAATCGAGCTTTGGAGAAAGGTTCCACTTGCGGATCGGTTCCATTCTGTTCAGGGATCCGTTTCGTTCAGGGATCCGTTTCAGGCGTGGTTCTTGCACTTATTTGGGAACAAACCCGGTTACTCAGTCTGCGCTCGCTTGGTAACAAACCGAGTTTTTCATCCTAATTCTAAGGGGCAAATCGTTCTCCATCGTTCCCTGAGAACGTCTCGAACTACCCAGTGGGGTGAATCACTCTAAAATAAAACTTTCCTCTACATTTCAAACTCAAACAAGGAATGTCTCAACATCATGCGAAGGATACTGCTTACGATTCTGTTCATGGGATTATCATCCCAATTGGTTTGGGCGGACGAGAAAAAACTATTAACAACCAGTCAGAAGGTTTTTGAAGGGATCATCTCGCATACTCTTCCGAATGGTCTGAAAGTGTATCTCAAACCCGTTCCGGGGTCTCCGATTGTCACCACGATGATGGGATATAAAGTCGGTGCCTGCGATGAAGAATTAGACCAAACGGGTTTATCCCATTATTTGGAGCATCTGCTTTTCAAAGGGACCGACAAACTTCTTCCGGGAGATATCGATCGGATCACCCAACGCAATGGCGGCAGAAACAATGCCTATACCAGTGAAGATATGACCGTTTATCATTTTGATTTCGCGGCCGATCGCTGGTTGACTGCCTTGCAAATCGAAGCCGATCGGATGAGGAATACCAGAATTGACGAAAAGCACGAATTCGAGCAAGAGAAGGGGGCGGTCATTTCCGAGTTGAACGGCAACGAAGACCAACCTTGGGAACTCGAATACAAAATGATCCTGCCGTTATTGTTTGGTGAAAAATCACCTTACGGCCATCCTGTGATTGGGCAGAAAAAACATGTGGCCGATGCCACGGCAGCGATCATCAAAAAACATTATGATCGTTGGTATCATCCCAACAATGCGGTATTAGTGGTCGTTGGCGGATTCGATCCAAAGG
>CAZFDX010000063.1:0-2160 GCA_964518325.1 uncultured Alcaligenaceae bacterium
GCGGAACACCTCTTTTGGTTTGGGAGTCGATGACCGTAATTGCAAAAGGAACAGGGAGTTCCTTGGAATAAATCGGGGTCGTAACCAAGCCGAGTACAACAACAATCAATGGAATTCGTGACATTAGTTCCTCGAATATCGGATCGAATCCCCCCCGTAGCGATTCGTATGCCTAAACGGACATGATATATCCCAATCGAGCAAGGAAAGGATCAAGGTGAGATCGATGGGTCAAACATGCAACATATTCAGAGAAAATATTCTAACTCGATTGGAATAATCCCGTTGGATAATGTTCAAACTGTTGAACAATCCTGTTGGATCATTTCTAACGGGATCAAGAACCCAATCGATGATTTCCAGACGGGATCATGAATCACGAATTGCGAATTAAAAGTCACGAATTGCGAATCAAAAGTCACGAATGATGAACCGTAGGAATTTTACTTGTCGAGTTCTTTTTTCCAGTTCATCATGGCGATTGTTAATTGGGAAGAAGTTGTTGTAAAACTCCCTTTTAAATCCATGCATTGGGTGGCTTCCCGTTTTTTCCCGCATTTGATCAAACGCACGATTTTGGCCGCTTCTTTATGGAAGTTCGCATGAAGCGCCTTGACCTTTTGGAAATGATCGGATTTTTTCTCTGCCAGAGTTAGGCTTTCGAGCCATCGACCAAATTCGCAAAGATTATCGGGTTCGAGCTGTTCGGGAGAAAGATCGTGCGCTCCGTTATCAATTGCGGTAGTCAGTTTTTGCTTCCACTCGCCATGTTTACCGATGGCTTTCGTGATGGGGCTGATACTCATGATCGACTCCTATGAAAAATTCTTAGGGTTGAGTTTGTGCTTGGAATCTCTACATCAAATAGAAATTCGGGTCGTCATAAAATCCTTAGAAAGCAAATCACTTGGTTGATTAGAAAGAGGAAGATGTTTTCTCAGAAATGACTCACGAGCGAGATTAAATTTTCTCTTACATATCAATTCTTTTGGGAATCTTATTTCATATCGAAATAGATTTATACTGAAGGGTTTCGATCGGGTAGAATTTTTTTCGCTCTGGGGCAGGGGTAACGATCGTTTTTTTCTAGAATTTATTTTTACAGGCTTCTCGCATTGCTCATTTTGCGAACGGAACAAAACTACTCCTGCGATGCTCTCAAATGAATAGCCCCCGAGGGGTCGACCCAAACCGAATACGACTCAGACTTAGATTTCATGTGATGCTTATCGTTTGGGAATTGGGATATTGTGAATCAGAATGAATTCCTTGCTCTCTGCTCGATCGGTGGAAGAGGGCATTTGTGCTAGGGTTTTTCCATCGGGTCCAATGATCCAAGCACCACTGGCCCAGCCTGTGTTGGAATCTTTGCCGATCGGTGGAGCAAAATCGGGATGATATAAACCGGCATGATTATGCAGGGCAGCATACACTTTGAATTCCGAAATCCAACCCTCGGGGCCGGCCCAACCTGCACGGAATTTATACCAACCGGCTGTCGTTCCGCCGGTCGTGTTCGCATGTGGACCATAAATCAGTTGGGCACCATTATCCACAAGGGCTTTGAGGTTCTTCTTGTCCGATCCGTCGGCGCAGATTGCGATCCCTACTTTCAGCCCTTTGACCTCAAAAACATCGTAACGATTCCCCACCTCGACAAATCCTTTCTCTTTGGTCAGATAAATTTTGCGGTGCGTACCAATGATTTGTCCTTTGGGATCGATCACAAAATGAGTGTTCCACCTTTTGCCTGCTTTGTCTTGTTCGGCGAGGCCGGCTGCTAGGTAAATCCCTTTTTCTTGTGCCGTTTTTTGAAGGGTCTTTACTTCGGGACCTTCGAGGCTCAGCCAAGTCATTTTGTCACTGAATCGATACCCATTCAAAGAAAGCTCGGGGAAACCCACGAATTCGGCTCCCTTTTCTACCGCTTGGTCGATGAAATACAGGTGACGCTTCAGATTTGTTTGAATAATTTTTTGATTTTCCGTCATATCGGGACCATCAGAGTACAAAGACTTGATGTTGATCAATGCGATTTTCAGTTGATCGGGATTTTTTTCCGGCTTCGTTTGGGCTTGTGCTGGTGGACCAACCAGAAATCCCAAAATCAGAATCGTCATTGAGTAGGGTGACGTTCTACTCATCAGGAACCAAGGAAAC
>CAZFDX010000064.1:0-1513 GCA_964518325.1 uncultured Alcaligenaceae bacterium
ATTAAGGACAGATCGTTGGTGAAAACATAAGCAGCCAGACCAAAAACGGTATTGTTGGCAGCGGCGATGGCCTCTTCGGTGGAAGAGAAGCTGAGAATGGGCATAACGGGGGCAAACGGTTCTTCGACTAGGACTTTGCAGCTCTCGTTTAAGTTGGTTAATACAGTGGGTTTGAAGAAGTATCCTTTGGAGAATTCGGTGGCGCGTTCTCCCCCTGTGAGAATTTTCGCTCCTTTGGCCGAGGCATCTTGAATGAGTTCGATTGTGTTTTTCATGGCCCCTTCTTCAAACATCGGGCCGACATCGACACCGGCTTCTAGCCCATTACCGAGTTTCAGTTTCTGGGCGTGGGCTACCGCAATTTCGACGAATTTCTTTTCGATATCCTTATGAACAAAGAATCGACTGGGCGAAATACACACTTGCCCATTATTGCGGAATTTCCCCACCACGGCCGCTTTGGCAACGGTTTCCACATCGGCATCGGGGAACACTAGGAAAGGGGCATGTCCCCCTAATTCCAGACTGAGGCGTTTCACTTGTCCGGCTGCCCCCCGCATGAGTTCTTTGCCCACCACTGTGGAACCGGTGAAGCTAATTTTGCGGACGGCCCGATTCTCTAAAAATTCGTTCCCCACATCACGAGCAGGCGCGATGATTAAATTCGCGACCCCTTCGGGCAATCCTGCTTCAATTAGACAATCAAACAGGTTTAATAGCGACAGCGGCGTTTGGCTCGCGGGTTTGGCCACAATGGTGCAGCCCGCCGCCAAGGCCGGAGCAATTTTCCTTGCTTGCAAGGTCATGGGAAAGTTCCACGGGCCAATGGAACCGACCACCCCCACGGGATGTTTAATCACCATGTGTCGTTTGCCCGGCACACTATTGGGGATAATCTGGCCGTAGCTGCGTTTCCCCTCTTCGGCAAACCATTCAAAGGTATCGGCCGTTTGCAGCACTTCCCCTTTGGCCTCGGCCACGGGTTTGCCTTGTTCCATCGTGAGAGCTTTGGCAAAGGGGTCTGCACGTTCGCGAATGAGATCGGCGGTCTTTTTGAGGATTTTGGCCCGTTCCCATGCGGTCAGTTTCGACCACGCAGGGAGCGCTTTACTAGCTGCCTCGATGGCCAGACGGCAATCTTCACGGGTCCCCATAGCCACTTCGGCTATGCTCTCTTCGGTTGCTGGATTGATGACCGCCAGCCGTTTTCCCGAACTGGAATCGACCCATTTCCCATTGATATAAAGCTGCCGGTAACTCCCCACCGACCCAATAGGAATACTCATCCTTTCGCCCTCAAGGTGTTGTGTAAATTGCTATTGCTTACTCTTATACACATCTCCGAGCCCACGAGACCGTACTAAGAAAACGTATGCCGTCTTCTGCTTGAAAAAAAAAAGCGATAGAAAAAGCGAAATCCAGAGGTTTCTTACTGTAAGACTAGCGATGCACAAAACACGAGATGCCGCTTATGTACGTCTTCGAGACGAAAACTACTGATGAGCTCGAGCAG
>CAZFDX010000065.1:0-15646 GCA_964518325.1 uncultured Alcaligenaceae bacterium
TAACGACTTCGATCTGTGTTTTGAAGATATTTTAACAAATCGGTCCGTCGACTAACCATTTTCAAAAGACCACGACGCGAAGCATGATCTTTCTGGTTCGCTTTCATATGCTCGGTCAGATTGTTGATACGTTCGGTTAGCAGGGCAATTTGCACTTCAGGTTAGCCGCTATCGGCATCCGCGCGACGAAACTGTCCGATTAATTCTGCCTTCCGTTCCTTCGTAATCGCCATAAAAGCCTGACCTCAAGCAACCAACTAACATCAACTCTATCATGGTTACCGCCGACCATACCAAGTCTGCATAACCGAAAACACCATTCTAGGGTATTTGAAGAATTGTGCAACCTCTTCACTACTTCGGCAAGGGGGTCCCCCCGATTTTTCTGGATTCCTCCTATCCGAGTCCCGATTGTGCGCCCCTTTTTTCTACTCAACGAAGCGACTTCCTGCTCAACGCGGCTAGCTTCCTACTCAACGAGACTGGCTTCCTACTCAACGCGGGTGGCTTCCTACTTAACGAGGTTGACTCATCCCGATGGGTTTAGGGAATTCGCTGTGGATTTCTTTGCTACGGGTTGATTTTGCTTTTAAGGCGCGGGCCTGCTGCCCCTTAATCAAGGCATCGCCTGCAAAAATGACGACACCCAACCAAATGAATGTATAACTGATTTGTCGATCCAACCCAAACGGTTCCCGATAGACCAGAACCGCCAAAAGAAATTGCAAAGTCGGCGAAAGATATTGCAAAAAGCCAATGGTGACCAAAGGTAATCGTCGCATGGCCGCCGCAAAACAAACCAGTGGGACGGTGGTAATCACTCCGGAAAATACGATGGAAAGGTCCTTTGCAAGGCCGTGTTTACCGAAATGAAGTTCCCCCGTATATTGCCAATAAACCAATAAGGCCAAGGCGACGGGGCTGAGAAGCATGGTCTCCACCGCTAAGCCGATTAGGGCATCCACCGGAGTGATTTTTCTCACGATCCCGTAAGCAGCAAACGACGCAGCCAAGATCAAGGCCAACCACGGTAACACCCCGAGTTGCCAAGTCATCACCGTAACGCCAAGCACGGCAAACGCAAGGGCCACCCCTTGGCCCCAGCGTAATTTCTCGGCAAAAAAGGTCACCCCCACGAGCGCATTCACCAACGGCAAAATGAAATAGCCGAGACTGGCTTGGCTAATTTGTCCTGTAGTCGCACTAAAAACGTAGAAGTACCAATTCCCTGCAACCAACAAAGCCGAACACGTCAAGCGAATGAGTTTGGATCGATCCCGAACGACGGCCCCCAGAACCTTCCATTGCCTGAATAGGGTCAAATACAAGCTCAACAGAACGGCTGACCAAATGATCCGATGGGCTAAAATTTCGATCGGCGAAACGCCGTAGACCATCTCGTTGAAATAGAGCGGAACGAGTCCCCAAGACCCGTAGGCGGCCAACCCTAACAGAATTCCTGAACGTGACGAAGAACCGTAATTCGCTTGTTGATTTGCCACCCCTGCTCCTTTGTTGATTTCCTATTATTAGAACTTAAAGACCTTCCACCAAGCGTTTGGTTCAGGAAAGAAATGTTTTAGTTCCGAAAAGCGTCTGTTGAGAGTTTGTAAACCCCCAACGTGAGAATTCCACGAAACTACCAAAAGCCAACACGTTCCCGCCTACTCGAAGTGATTGTCAAACGTGATGGGGGTAAGCCAAGGCGGAAATTCGTGTTGAATCCATTTTGTACCGACTTAGAATCCTTGGGTACCAAACCACAATTCATGAGCAGGAATCAGAGTCGATGCACACTAGTTTTTGTCGTCTTTATCGGGATACACATCGGGGAGAGAATTCGCTTGTAACAACGGAATGTCGAGATCAATCTCGCTATCGAGGTCTCCGGGGTTTTCCGCTTTTTTGGCCAACCTTTGCACATCTTCCGCGTTGAGCTGTTGGGTGTATTCGACTTCGACCTTGGGAGGCGACGCGTCGGCCACCCCGATGAACACTTTGTAACCCACACTGGCAAAATGGAGTTGGTCGTTTGGCAAAAGGGTCGCACGGCGGACACGTTGGCCATTCACCCGAGTCCCATTGGTACTGCCGAGATCACGAAGCATGAGTAACCCGTCGGTTCGGGTAATCACACAATGAAGTTTGGAGACACTTTTATGATCAATCCGCAAATCGCAATTTTCACTCCGACCGATTACAATCAAATCTTTTTGAACATCAATCGGTGGACTTCCATCAAGAGGAATTAACCGTGCAATCATCCTCTTCTCTCCGCATCAGAAATGATGAATATATTGTGACATCTCGCCCCAATCGGAACAAGGGAATTCGTTCGCATTTCTACAAATTCTCACGGAATCGTTTCCGTTATAATCCTTGACCGACGGGAACCCCCGTCGCAAGATTAGCTGGTCCCGGCCCCCAATAAGAATCGGGTTGCTCCATCGGTAGGATCATTGGTTCCTCAAAGGGGCGATTGGGAACCATTTGGGCGATTTCATCCAGTCGCGTTAGTTGATCGTTTGAGAGGGGGCCTTGAGCGATCGCTTTGACCGAGGTTTCCAAATGAGCGGCCGTCTTCGCGCCAATGAGGAGCGTCTGCGTTTCGGGTCGAGAAATGGTCCAGCGCAAGCTCGCTTCGACAATCTCTAAGCCGCTCTCGTCAAGGAATTGGTACAAGGCCAAAAATTGTTGCCGCCGACTTTCACTCAACCAAATGGGCTTCCGACGAACCACCTCATCGAAGCGCCCCCCCAAGGCTCCTTGTTGCAAAACCGAGCCAAGCACAATGCCCATTTGGTGCTTTTGGGCCATTGGGAGAATTTCTCGGCTGGCTTCGCGATATAACAGGGAGAAATTAAAGGCCGTCAGCACCACATCAAACAGGTTCGTTTTCACAAGGTGCGCCATCTCCGTCGAGGTGGTTCCCCCTAATCCCGTGAAGCGAATCAAACCCTGTTTCTTCAGATCATTCAAAACATCCAACACGGGTCCTTGAAGTGGGTCCACCGAGTTCCACCAAGGATATTGTCGGGGGCGATCCGGTTCGTGAATCAGGAGAATATCAATGACCTCACGATTCAGAAGTTTCAATGACTCGGTTACCGATTGACGAAGTTGCTGGGGATTTTTCGGATCAAACGGTCGCGGACGTCCCCCGAGTTTGGTGGAAAAAATAATCGGGGTCCGAACTTCCTTGAGAATTTTTCCCAGCACTTCTTCCGAATTGGCATAGGCGGGTGCCGTGTCGATGTAGTTGATCCCTGCATCTAGCGCTTGGAAAACGAGTTTTTTGCTTTCTTCAAAGCCAGGCCCCAACGAAGAAGTGAATATCCCCCCCAAAGCAAGCCGAGAAACTTGTAACCCCGTCCGCCCCAGTTGAACCATTTGCATAAATAAGCCTCCTGATTTTGAAACCTAATCTGTCACACGACCTTTTGAGTCTAATCCGTCACGCGACCTTCCCGTTCAAAATTCCGACAAATACTCCACCACATCAGCAGAGAAAGCAAAGCATAGACCAGTAGCCCCAGCCCTGCCCAAGTGAGCGGTTCGAGATTTACCGGATGAACATAATCCATAATGTTCTTAGTCCAATAAGGAAGATCGTTCAGAGAAGCCCGATTATCCAGCGCCAGAGAGGCCATCCCCATGGCAGGATTCACAACACGGGTCCAATCCTGATAGACGTAAATACTCTTGTTCAGATAAGGGTTCGTGGTCCGCACACTGGTAGCATCGGCCATGAGCAAGGTGCCAGAAATCCCTAACGACATGATTAACATCCAAGCCGTTGTCGCCGTGAGTGCGTTTTTCGTTTTGACCGAAAGCCATAGCCCCAGTGTCGTTGAAAACACCGTATAAACCAAGGTGCCCACGAAGATCAACGGCAGGGCCAAAACGGAAGTCCCATTGAACAACGCAAGGATACTGATAAACAGCAACGTCACGGCCGGCCAAAATCCCTTGGAAAAAGCGCCCAGCCATTTGGCTCTTAAAATTTGTCGTCGGCCTTCAGGAATCATGAAGAGATCAATCAAGGTTAATTTTTGACGTTCACGGGCGATGGTTGAAGCTGCGGATAACCCCGTACTCGTCATCACCAACATCAATGTTAAGGGGATTCCCCAAGTGCCCAGCCAACCGGTCGGAAAACCATCACCGGCCAGAATCAAAAGCATGATGATGGCATAGGCGATTAACCACAAACGTAACACTCGAAGAACTTCGCCAAAGGCATCACCGCGACCGGTCACATACAATTCTTTCCAAAGCAAAGGGCGATTCTCCCAAATCGGGGGATGGGGCCGAGCCAATTGGGTTGCCATCAAATCGGTAACCCGTTTGCGTTGACGTAACATCGCTAAGCGAAGCCAGCGCAAGCCATACCGCAGGGAGAAATACAGAACGAGAGGCTGGACCACAATGAAGAAAATTCCAGGGCACAGGGTCCATCCCACGGCATTGGCATTCAGGGCCACCAGAATCATCAAAAAAGGCGAGGCAGGGAAAATCAGCACATCGAAAACAAACAGGTACCCATACGCTGCGAAAATCCCCCCCCGCAGGGTTTCGGCATCGGCACTAACGGCCGCAGCCACGGCCGCAGCAGTACAGATGGTACATAACGTCACCGCGTAGCAAACGATCATTCCCCCGACGGGTACCCCCCCCCAGAGAAGAGTCAACGCCAAGATCGGGACACCGGCTGCCACCACCATCAACACTTGCAAGGCTCTGGCCCACAATTTTCCGTGAAAAATCTCCTTCCGTGTGAGGTCCGTCGTCAACAAAACCTCTCCAGTACGAGTTTCACGTTCCTCGAACACCGCACCCGCTACGAAAATGGGGGTGATTAACAGAACGATCACTTGTTGCACCATGAAGAACGTGATCGAGAAATTTTTCGAGAACTGCGCTAATTCTTTCTGTATCTGTGTGGCATCCCCTTTGAAAGCGTTTTCATCTTGATACTGGGCATTCCACAACGCCCACATCGCGATCAAAAGCATTCCGCCAAAAATAAATCGACCGATCGCCAAGAAACTAATTTTGCGACCGGCCCGCAATAATTCCCAACGAAACAGAGCGTTTCCCCAACCTTGGTTGTAACGGTACTTGCGTGAAGGAGGAAGCGGCGGCGCTTCAGCAGGACGAGCAGGAGGGGAAGAGCGTACCGATGCCGAAGCAAGCGGAGGGGGTTCCCCACGGGGTCGCTGCGACGAAGGGGGTTCTTCCGGATTAGGTCGATTGTTCCGAGGAAGGGGTGGGGGCTGCAATCGAAATCCTCTCGGGGGGGCGAATGACGCCTATTCTCTCAACTTGAAATCCGATTAGCAATACGATTTGATTCTTTTTACCCGACCTCTCCCCAAGGCCGCCACAAGCGATCCTTCATGAAATCCATCCCACCAGCGATCGATCCGGTTCACTAATCATGGGGCAAGAAAAATATCCCCGTCACGGCCGCTCCAAACCATACAGTGGAGAAAACCACCGCAAGGGGGACATGCCAACGATGATGTTTCTTTCCGGTCCAAAGCATGACCGGTAAAAGAAGGGCAGACGGTATCGAGAAGAAAAGATGGATTCCTAAAACTCGCCTTGCTTCCGGAGAAAACTGAGCCGTCAGGTCTGGAAGAATAAAACGAATAATAACCTCAAACGCTATGACTGCGGTCATCGTCAAGACGAAGAAAATGGTGTTGAGCAGACCATGGAGCTTTTTCTTTTTGAGTATAATCGATAGAGTTGAGGCTAAGAAAATGAGGGTGACGGCTCCGACCGCTATTTTTAAGCCAAGAATCACATTCGCTGGTGTTAAAAAATCGAGCATATGTTGTAATCCTTTGCGTAAGGGTTATAACCGGAATGTGTGGGAAACGAAAACACCCTGTGGATCGCTTCAATCCGTCGGTGTTACAACCCGAATGTGAGGGAAGAGGACAACTCACTACTTACAGATATAATAGGCATATTGAACCGGAGGTCAAAATATGTTTTCCGGATTTGCCACAATTCCTTTAGTTTTTTCGCTCGCTGCTCCGGCACCGGCCCCCCCGAAGAACTCCGTTCTCGGGATGTACGTCTGTCTCAAACAAAGCAATGTCACAACCTACGAAAAAACCAGTGACGGGAGATTCGAGCCGATTCGCTTTTTTGTTCGCTATCTCGATATGAAAGTCCTCGCAGTCGAGAAAGATTACGTTTGTTTAGCACACGATAGCGCCGAAATCTGGGTCGAACGCGAGAACATCCTCACCCCCAAAGAAGCGATCAAATACTTTACCGAAATCATCGAAAGGGAACCGACCAACGAGCGGGCCATTTCCTGTCGCTGCTGGGCTTATATGGCGGCCGGCGAATTGAATAATGCCCTTCACGATGCCAATGAGGCGGTTCGACTCAATCCCGATTCCACCGCTTGGAAGAACAATCGGGGGGAATGTTACAACAAGCGTAAAGAGTACGACAAAGCTATCGACGAGTTCACCGAGATTTTGAAAACGGCCCCCAAATACTATTTTGCTTTGCTCAACCGCAGCGAATCCTACATCCGAACTAAGAAATTCGATTTGGCTTTGAAGGACCTTGAAGAGGTGTTGAAAATCGAAGCTAACGTGCCTCACGTCTATGCCAATTTGGCCCGAGTCCTTGCTACAGCTCCAGATGAAAAAATTCGCGATGGGAAACGGGCCTTGGAAGCTGCCACCGCCGCTTGCAAAGCCACAAAATACCGAGATGGCAAATGTCTAGAGGCACTCGCTGCCGCGTATGCTGAATTAGGCCAATTCGACGAGGCGATCAAATATCAGTCTAAAGTCCTCGACGACACGTTTTATGTCAAAGAGGAAGGCGACGGGCCCCGCCAACGCCTTGCCTTGTATCGTGAGAAAAAACCATTTCACGACAAATAATCCCGCTTCTTCCTCCCCACTAAGGTTTCCTCTGCACGATAGATAAGCTGTCTTCCACAACCTACTCGGCTTTCTCGCCCAAAGTTGACGATCCCCTACGATTGGCGATTTCGATGGGCAATACGCAGATCGGCAGAACCGTAGATCGGCAGACTCCGAGGGGGTTTGTTGGTTACAAATTTGTCATTGAATCGTCACAAGGTTAAGAATTACTGTTCCCCTTTCCGTGGTCGAACAGCTAAGATAAAACTCTACTGATGATCAACCTTAGGGGGTATTTTGGTATGCGTCTGTTTGCCTTATTAGCCGTTTTGGGATTGGGTTTAACCCTGTTATCTCTCAATCCCCCCGCTGCGGCGCAAATTATCAAAGACAAAAAGGATGACTCCAAACCCACCGATAAAGATAAAAAGAACAAAGCCGAAGAAGATAAATTCGATCAAACGAAAGAGGACCTGAAAACCCTTCAGGCGGCCGGTATCAAAGATGAGGTGGAAGCGATGTTAGCTTTCATCAAGAATTTGTCGGCTTCAGAAACCGATCGGATCAAGATTATCGGGTTGATCAAAAAACTCGGTGACGATGATTTCAAAACCCGTTAGAACGCCCCAGAAGAATTGAGCAAAATGAGTGGGCCAGCCATTGGCCTGCTGAAACAAGCATTGAAAGATAGTGATCCGGAAGTCGTCTGGCGGGCAGACGCCGCGTTGAAAGCGATTGAGAAAGTCCCCACTCGGGCCATTCTTGGCGCTGCGTTCCGTTTGCTGGGCACGAAAAAAGGGGATGAAATCGTCGAGGTCATGTTGAATTACCTCCCCTCTGCCGAGGATGAATCTCTGGCCGACGATATTCGCAGTTCTCTTGCGAAACTCGCCCTGATTGATGGTAAACCTTCTCCCACATTAGAGAAAGCTCTGGATTCTAAGAACGATCTGATTCGCGGGGCTGCCGCCGAAGCCTTTGCCTTCTCCAAAGATAAAGACATCATTGCCAAAATGAAAAAGTTTGTCGGTACCGAGAAGGACCCAGAAAATCGTCTGCGAATTCAAACGGCTTTGATTTTGAACACACGCGATAAAGAACTTTTGGGCGATCTCATCAAAATCACTGCGGAAAATAGCGTCGAAAAACTCTGGCGCGGGGAAGAATTGTTGTTCCGCATTGCAGGGGAGAAAGCCCCCAGTGTTGGCTTCGGCAACGACAAGGCCTCGAAGGATAAGGCCGTTGAAGAATGGCAAAAATGGCTCAAAGAGAATGCCGATAAAATCGACCTCGCGAAGCTCGATTCCGATGATAAGGAATTCGGGCTGATTCTGGTTCTAGAGTATAGCAATCGCGGGCGTGGGGGACGGATCGTTGCCCTAGGGCCTGATGGCAAAGAACGCTGGAAGGTCGAGAATGTTCAATTCCCCACCGATGCCCATATTCTACCCGGCCAACGCATTCTCGTTGCAGAGCAAAACACCAATCGCTTGGTGGAACGAGACATTAACGGCAACACTACTCATTGGACTGTGAATATCCCGCAACCGGTGGCTTGTGGCAAACTTCCCAATGGGAATGTTTGGGCCGTTGGTCGTCAGGGAATCAAAGAGTTCAATCGAGAAAAGAAAGAGGTCTTCTCCTACAACCGAAATTTCGGGGACATCTGTGCGGGGGTTCGCCTGAAAAACGGGGAGTATATTCTTCTCAATAATAACGGGGTTGTCATCAAAATTTCTCGGGAAGGAAAGGAACTCAAAAACTTCCAAGCGGTGAACGACGGGGTCAACTATTACGGGGCATTGGATGTTCTCCCAAACGGGAAAGTTCTCATCGGCGGTGGGACCAGTATTCGCGAATTCGATCTCGAAACGGGCAAGCCGGAAAAGTTTCAAGCTAACTTTGGATATACCTCTTCAGTGCAACGGCTGCGCAACGGGAATACTCTCATTGGGGATCAGAATAATCGGCGCGTGATTGAGTGCGATCGAGATGGGAAAGCCACCAAGTTTAGCTACACCGGAACCGATGTGAATTATCAAACCTATCGGGCCTTCAAGCGATAATCACACCGTCAAGCGATCATCGCCCACTATAGCGAGCATCGCCCCGTCAAGTGATAATCCAACGAATCTGAAAAGAACTCGGCGATTTCCCGACTATTTTGGTTTCAGTCGCTCGGTCTTTTGCTTGGCGTGCTTCTCGGAAGCATCTAAAAAGGCCGAGTGATTTCCCGACCATCAATAAAAACCCGTCTCAAATTCAAATCCCGATCGAAGACAAGCAGATCGGCCTTTTTCCCCACCTCAATACTCCCGATCAAGGATTCCAGCCCGAGAATCCGTGCGGGGGTGAGTGAAAAGACCTGAGCGGCATCCACCAAAGAAGCTCGGGTGGCATTGAGAAACACACGGAAAGCATAATCCAATCCCACAACCCCCGAGGCTAAACCCGTGCGATCCACCGTTAAACCTTGATAGCCTTCCTTACGGATTTGTTGCCCGCTTGTGGGGTGACCAAACATGTAGAGTCCATCGGGCATATCCATAGCCCGACTGGTATCACTGACCACCGCAAGGCGTTGGGGACCTTTCACTTTATAGGCCAGTCGAATCAGGTCTGGTGCGAGATGAACCCCATCGCAAATAATTTCGGTAGTGAGTTCATCAAAATAAAGAGTGGCCTCCATCACGCCGCCCCGCATCGGATAGGGTTGTTGCAATTTCATGCGTGCCCGATCGGACATGGCACAAAAAAGATGATCGACATGGCGGACGCCCCAGCCAATTGCGGTTTCCATTTGTGCGAAGGATGCGTGCGAATGCCCGACGTTGAGGCGGATGCCTGCCCGTTGGCAAGCCTGAGCGAACTCTTGGGCGCCCTGAAGCTCAGGAGCCAAGGTTGCCGTCCGAATTGCATCGGCATAAGCCAAATAGGCCTTGTAGTCATCGTGACTGGGAGGACGCAAAGAATCGGCAGGATGACACCCCCGAGCCTCGGGTGCGAAATAAGGGCCATAAAGGTGTGCGCCTAAAACACGGGCACCATTATGCGACTGATTCAAAAATTTTTTGGTCAGCTCTAAAAATTTTAGGATTTGATCGGCTGACGCAACGGTACTGGTGGGTGTCAAACTGGTTGTACCATGATAAGAATGTACTTGGAGAACTGTTGAGAATGACTCCTCAGTTCCATCCATAAAATCGGCCCCAAGTCCCCCGTGAACATGGAGGTCAACGAAACCAGGAAGTAAATATCCCTCCTCGAGGTCTATCAAGGTGATACCAGGACTGGAACCCGTAGAAGGCCCAACCTCAACAATGCGGTCATCCATTGTGAGAACCTCACCATCGGGTAAGATTCTGTCACGAATTATGACACTGCCGTTGCAAAATCGGTTCATCATAAGATAAAATCTTCGATAAGGGGTATAAGTTCATGATTAACAGAAACTATTTCCAATTGGTTTACTCTAATCGGGGATAATTTCTATGAATTCCGTGAATTTTAGTAGTCCCACTCCCAATAAGGTTCTTGGGCTTAATATAAAAGGGAATTACTGTGCAACAAAAACCCCGTACCTTTAATCCCAACCTTTCAACGGCTTCGTTTAGTGCTATGGAAAAACTGGTTGATACTGTCATCACTCGAACGGATTTGAACCAGAATCCTAGCCAACGATCGTCGTGTTTGGTGATGATCTACCCCGTAGGTCAATGGATGGGGACGAAATTCAATTTGTCCGATCAACCCATGATTATTGGCCGAGGCGACGAATGCGATATTCGCATCTCCGATACGTCGGTTTCACGTCGACATGCACGGCTCGAAAAAATCAAGGGCGAGTACTACGTTCTGGATATGCAGAGCACAAACGGAACGTATGTGAACGATAAATCTTCCCAAACCGGTGAGCCTTTGCTTTTGAAGGATGGGGATTACCTTCGGATTGGGAATTGTATTTTTCGCTATCTAACGGGGGGAAATGTTGAGGCCGATTATCATGAGGAAATTTATCGGCTTACGATTATCGATGCCCTCACACAGATTCATAATGTGCGATACTTCAACGAATTTCTCGACCGAGAAGTTCTCCGCACTTCGAGGCACAAACGACCTTTGTCACTCATTTTGTTCGATATCGATCGCTTTAAGTCGGTGAACGATCAACTCGGGCATCTCGGTGGCGATTTTACCCTCCGCGAGATTGCCGGCCTGATCCGCAAAATTGTCCGCCGCGAAGATTTATTTGCCCGTTACGGCGGTGAAGAATTTGCCCTCGTTTTGGTGGAAACTCCGCTAAAACAAGCGGTCGAAGTGGCGGAACGCATCCTCAACCTTGTGCGAAACCACACCTTCCGCTTTGAGGAGCAAGCGTTCCGGCTGACCATTAGCATCGGTGTGGCAGAATGCCCCCTCGATGGCACGGCTACCCCGCGAGACCTGATCCGTCGGGCCGATGAAAAGTTGCTCGATGCCAAACGACTGGGTCGCAATCGGATTGAGTACTAATCCTACCCACTCTCTCCTCGCTCTGAAACGAATTTTGCCGCTCTCCTCTATTGCTGGCATAGCCTTCGCCTCCTCATCGAGTTCCAACTCTACTCACTTACGCTCGCTCGGAACTCGCTCTGAAAGAGAGGCACCGCTCCTTGATTCTTTTAGGGGATGGAGGGGGGATGTCATCGGATTGAGCAATGGAAACAAACCCCATTAACGAACGAAGCTCCTTTAGGTTGTTAGCCCAAAGGAGCTTCGCCATTGTTTTTGGGGTTTGTTATTGTTGGTGAGGCGCCATAGGAAGAGTGGTTACATTCCCAAATCTTTCTTCAGGTCGGCGTACCAGTTGCTGAACCAGCCCGTTTTCACTTTATTCAGGCCCGTGTCTTCCATCACGGTCACGATCATTTTCTTGATTTCTCGATCGTTTTTCTTGCCTTGGGCTTCCCGTTTCACATTTTGGAAGATCAGCTCGAACTCTTTTTGGTCAACTTTGCCATCGTTGCCCGCTGCGGTTTCGACCTGCAGTTTGATCGATTTCAAGAGTTTGCTTTCGAGAACATAGCCTTGATGTTCGCAGACTTGTTCAAGGGCGGCTCGGGCGGAATCAAGGCTGATTCCTTGGGCCAAGGCTTCTTGGAGGATCTCTCGCTCTTCGGTTTTATCGACGTACTTATCGTCGTAAGCTCGTAGTTTGATCTGATCCACAAAGCGTTTCTTGACATCTTCGATTGACATAACCGTTACTCCGGTGTGGGGTGAAATTTTACCGATCTAAGACGGTATTCGGCATTTCGGGCGACATATTTACGATCCTTCATCCCGAAAAGCAAATTTTTCTATAAATGTATCATAATCAACCGAAACGAAAATCTCAATTCCCTTTTTAGAAATATGAAAATGCGGGCTTTTACCTTCACCCTTCTTTTTTCGTTATACCTGTTCGGCGTATCCCTCGGTCAGGAGAATCCCCCTGTGCAATCGGCTATACCGTTAGACTCGGCCTTTCTCAAAACCTATGGGGAAACTCGTGGTTTTCTCCTTGGTAGGCCTGTTTCTGCCCGAATCACCCCCGATGGGAAACACGTTTTATTCCTCCGTTCCGGTGCCAAATCCCCGAAACGAGCTTTGTACCAATTCGATATTGAAACCGGTCAAACCAAGGAACTTCTCACTGCGGAACAGGTTCTCAAAGATTCTGAAGAAAAGCTCACCCCTGAAGAAAAGGCCCGCCGTGAACGGATGCGTCTCTCGGCAGGGGGATTTGCCGAATATCAACTCTCGCCCGATGGAAAAAAAATTCTTCTTCCCTTATCGGGCAAGCTCTTTCTGTACGATCGCGAAAGTGGGAAGACTCAAGAACTTTCGACCGGTAAAGGGACCCTGATCGATCCCAAATTTGCTCCCAAAGGCCATAAAATCGCCTACGTTCTGAATTACGACCTTTATGTTTACGATCTCGAAACGAACAAAGAAACTCCCGTAACCCAAGGGGGCACTTTAGAGAAAACCAACGGTCTGGCCGAATTTGTGGCTCAAGAAGAGATGGGCCGTTTTTCGGGGTATTGGTGGTCGCCGGATGCTCAATTTTTGGCCTACGCTCAGGCCGATCATCGCGGGGTCGAGCAATGGTTCGTTGCCGATTCCACCTACCCCGAGCGTTCTCCCTTCCCTCAGTATTATCCCCGACCGGGTAAAAAAAATGTGCAGGTCCAACTCGGAATCATCTCGGTCACCGGTGGAGAAACCAAATGGGTTGAATGGGATCGGAACGAATATGAATATCTGACTTCGGTTCGTTGGGATAAGAACGGGCCTCTCACGATTGTTTTGCAAGCTCGGAACCATCAAAAGCACACGCTTTATCTGATTGATCCCCAAACGGCTCGGCGAACCCCTCTCTTGAAAGAGACCTGCCCGCCGAACGCCTTTCTGGAAGTCGCCCAAGATACCCCGATTTGGTTTGCGGATCGGCAATCCTTCTTCTGGAAACAGCGAACCCCCGAGGGTATTTTTCTGGCCGTTGCCCAGCTCCATCCGGAAGGTGCCAAAATCACAGCCACGTTCAAAGAACTCTTTGTTAAGGAGATTTTGGCCTCGGAGCCTCAAACCGGTCAAATTGTGATTTCCGGAACATCAACAAAGGAGATCGATACCACGCGCAACCTCATTGCCCAGTTGAAATACGATGCCGCTACCGGTTTCCGAATCGAAAAAATCTGGGGAGAAGAAACGGCTGGTCAATACAGTGCTTCGGTTTCGATCCCACATGATACGATCGTTTTGAATACCACCACACCGACTCTTCTGCCGACGAATACGGTCTTCAAAAAGGGGCAAAAAATCGCCGACTTAGCCAGTGTGGCAGAAGAACCTCATTTCCATCCGAATGTATCGTTCCTCACCCTTGAGATCGAAAAGCAAAAATTCTTTGCTTCGATCGTTCGCCCCCGTACCTTTGATGCGAAGAAAAAATACCCTGTGATTGTTGATGTGTATGGGGGGCCGCATCATCTTCATGTGGTGAAAGCAAAACGAAATTGGCTCATTCCCCAATGGCTGGCCGACCAAGGCTTTATTGTGGTCGCCATCGAAAATCGGGGAACGCCCGGTCGAGAGAGTGTTTGGGAATGGGCCATCTACCAAAAATTTGCCGATGTGACCTTGGATGATCAGGTGGCCGGTCTGAAGGCTTTGGGAGAAAAATTTCCGGAACTGGACCTGTCACGGGTCGGGATTACGGGTTGGTCATTTGGCGGTTACATGAGTGCCTTGGCGGTACTCAAACGACCCGATGTCTTTCATGCTGCGGTGGCTGGTGCCCCTGTGACCGATTGGGAAGATTACGATACTCATTACACCGAGCGCTACATGGGGTTGTTGCCCGAAAGTAAAAAAGCCTACGAAAAAGCCTCGTTGTTACCGATGGCCAAAGATTTGCGTCGCCCGCTCCTTTTGGTTCATGGCACGGCCGATGATAATGTTTATTTCCGGCACACTCTTCGACTGGCCGATGCGCTGTTCCGCTCGGGACGCGATTTCGATATGCTTCCTCTTGCGGGTTTAACCCATATGGTGCCGGACCCTGTGGTCACGGAAAAACTTTGGACCAAAATTCATCGGTACTTCGATAAAAACTTGGTAGCGGTTCCACCCACGAAGTAGGTGAGATGGTCACATCGTGGTACGGGACATGCACACAAAAAGCCAAGGTGTGCTTGTTCCTCCCACTAGTTAGGTGAGATGGTCACATCGCCCCCCCAGCTTCTCACCAAACAGCAATCCGAGCCATCTGGCCATCTCTAAGTAGGTGAGATAGTCACATCGTCCCTACACGAATCAAATCGATTCTTGCTAGTTCAACCTGCCCGACCAGTCAGGGAGGGGGATCAGATCGGTATCGATAGAAGGATGTTCAAGCCGTTGCCAACCAAACTGCGATCACCAAGTAAAAAAGGGGGGGGGATCGGGTCGGTATTGATAGGAGGGCATTCGGCCCGACAACCCGTTTAGCCGTTTGTTATCGATCAGTTAAGCGGGCCAGAAGAAAATGAATCTTGGGGAAGAGGTCCCGAATCTAATTCATGAATTTGTAATATTTTGTCCTAAGCTACGAATAAACTATTAGCAATACGTTGTGTCTCTTCGCCCTCAGGGAGATTCATGAATATGAAATCGATATGTCGAATCATTCCCATCGGATTGATTGCTCTGTTAGGTCTGAACCAACCGGTTTGGGCCTCCAAAGTCAATTCTTCCGCTCGGATGATTGTGGAAGATAATGCCAGAATTTTCAGTGACCAAGCAAAGGAAAAAGCGAAGCAAATTGTTGCTCAGGCAACCGGTGAGGTCAGTCGAGAATTTCACGTTGAAACCTACGACAAACTGACCGAGGCCGAAGCCAAGGAAGCCGCCACCCAAGGGGAAGCCTTTTGGAATCAATGGGCCGAGGCTCGTTTGAAGGGTGATCGCGGAGTGGTGGTGTTAATCAATATGAACCCCCCGAAGGTCATCATCCGTGCCGATCGAGCCGTGCGCGACCTCGGTTTTACGAACGAGAAAGAACAGATTCTTCGAGATAAATTGTTAGAGCAATTCCGCAAAAACCCCAAGGCGACCCTTACGGAACGCCAGAAAGACTTCGATGCGGGATTGCTCGCTGCGGCGGAATATGTTCGCGACCATCTCCCTCTGGGTTCAACAGCACCAGCCAAAAATGCGGCCCAGCCAGCCAAGGCTAACAA
>CAZFDX010000066.1:0-2372 GCA_964518325.1 uncultured Alcaligenaceae bacterium
AATATGCAAATACATTTCTTGAATAACCGCCTGAAGCAAGCCATCCCCTTGCGAACATCCGAAAGTAATGTGATCCAAGATCGAACTATCTATGAAGATGCCGAGATATTTTCCCCTAACTTATTAGCCATGGGCATGATGAGTCAGCGTGATTATCATACCTATAAAACATTATTCGATACTGTACTCCAACTCATCACTCCGCCCGATTTGGTTATTTACTTAAAAGCATCCGTATCTACTTTAGTAGATCAAATTGCTTCGCGCGGAAGAGACTACGAAGATTCCATCCGAATTGACTACCTGAGGAAACTGAACGAACGCTACGACGAGTGGTTTGCGAATTACAAACTGGGCAAAAAATTGGAAGTTTGTGTGGACGATTTAGATTTCAAAAATAATCCCGAACACTTAGGCACTATTTTGAACAAAGTAAGCGGCGAATTGTACGGTTTATTCAAGTAAATAGTATTTTTACTGTTTAGAATGAACTAACGGGCTTTGCTTCTATCCTGTCATTCTTAATATCGTAATAATACTATGCTGGTTCGTCGAATATTTTGGTGCTTTCTGCCCCTTCTTGCGCTTTATTCACATGGTTTGTTCGGGCAGGTCAATGTTGATGCCGAACTTACACCGGAACAGTTGATCCGTAATGTATTTATTGGGGAAGGCGTGGATGTAAGTAACATTCGATATTCGGGACGAATGATCTTGGGTAGAAAAGACCAATGCCAATTCGGCAGATTTACTTCCGATAGTAATGATCCGCCCAATTTCTTTAAGAAAGGCATCATATTGTCCACGGGCGTTATGCGCGATGTGCCGGGTCCGAATACCAATCCCGATAAAGTTCGCGCTCCTGCTCCCGGAGCTAATGAGCAAATAGACATCAGTGCTTCTGATCCTGAATTATACCGTGCCATCAATCGAATAGCCGATATTCGAGATGCGGCAGTGATCGAATTCGATTTCATTCCCTATTCGGATAAGGTCAGTTTTCGATATATTTTTGCTTCGGAAGAATATCAAGAATATGTGGATTCTACCTATAATGATGTTTTTGGCTTTTTCATCCGAGGCGGTACGCAATATCCTCAATTTACCAATATTGCCCTCATTCCCGGCACGAATCAACCCGTTGCGATCAATTCCGTTAATCAATATAGAAATACGCAATACTTTATCTCTAATCAATGCCCGGGTGATTGTGTCCAGCCCGGTAATCAAGGTCCTTTTAATGTCGAATATGACGGGTTTACGACGGTCTTAACGGCTGAAGCAACCGTTACCCCTTGTGTAACCTATCGGTTTAAGTTAGCCATCGGTGATGTGTACGACGGCAAATGGGATTCCGGTGTGTTTTTGGAAGGAGGCAGTTTTTCAGCCAAAGCGGGCGTTAAAGCAGAAGGCGGTCTGAACATTCCGGGTAAAACTAAAGTAACTACCTTTGAATCCTGCGAAGATAATATTAAATTCCGGTTCACACGCCAAGATGCCACTACCCCACTGACCGTACCCTTATCGTTTAGCGGAACGGCAACTAAAGATATTGATTATACCGTAACGCCCGACCTTGTAGATTTTGCGGTAGGCGATACCGTTACTTATGTGAATATTAAAGTTCTTTTTGATCGTTTTCTTGAAGGTGATGAAACCATAATCGTAACCTTTGCTCCACCTTTTTTATGCAGACCGGTAAGGGATACCATCGTCATCATGGATTTGGATACGATGCTTAGCGTTTCACCGAAAGTTAGCCTTATCTGCCATGATCGCCCCGATACAGTCATAACCGTTTCCGCAACGATTAATAACGGCGTCAAAGATATGTATCAGTTTACATGGCGCGATAGAAAAGGAAACGTGATAAGCACTGCACGAGAATTTGATCTAACCCTCAACAGTGATACAACCATTTATATAGACGTTAGCGATACCGTATGCAATGCACCGACCGCCCGAGATAGCCTAAAAATCCAATATTTCTATAATGATCCGACCACACCGTTCCGCATAGGGGCAAAAGACAGTAGTATTTGTAACGGATCGAATCTGCTATTTAGAAGTTTGATAACAGGCGGACGACCACCCTACCGTATTGAGTGGCGCAATTTAGCCGGAGACATCATTTCTAATGATCCCGACTTGTCCTTTACGAATTTCATTAAGGATACAATAATCGTACTGCACGTTGAAGAACGACAAGACTGCAAACGAAGCCTCACCAAACGGTTGGAACTGAAAGTCAACCCACCCTTACAATTTGCACGTCTGCCCGACATGACCGTTTGTGCCGATCAAAATTTCACCTTAAATCCCAATGCCATTGGTTCGGGTAATTTTGTTCATCAGTGGCGTAATATCAATAC
>CAZFDX010000067.1:0-2620 GCA_964518325.1 uncultured Alcaligenaceae bacterium
CCAAACCTTTTTCGGCAGCGGCAATCAGTTCTTCGGTCTTTTTAGCGTCTTCGGTTTTCTTGTTGGCTTCCTGAGCGCTCTTGAGAAGTTTGTAGATACGAAGTTTCTTGCTCGCAGGATCGGAATCTTGAATTGTCTTCACCACCTCTTCGGCCAAGGTCAGCGAGATGGCTTCTAAACCTTTTTGTGCCACTAAGGCCTCGACGGCGGATATTTTGATGTCGGCTTCCTGACGGGGGCCATATCGGGCAGCGGCCTTATTCAAAGTTTCGATCGTGGCTTTGACGTCGGCTTCCTTGGGGTCGGTCAATCCGATCGAACGAATCAGCAGCAACGCACAATCGATGGTAGCATGATTTTCAGGATTCTTTTCGATCCACTTTTTCAATTCCGGTAAGTTCCGAGCAAGGTCTTTTTTGAAATCTTCAATTTCTTGCCGTAGTTGTTTTTTCGTCTCCTCGTCCTTTTCTCGGACCAATTTGGCTTGCGCTTGGCGAGAACGGAGTTCAATCAGATTGATATCCTTGAGAATCTCTGGAATCTCGGATTGCGAGAATCGGTCTTTGGGATCGATTTTATCGTTCTCGGTTTTCACCAAGCGAGCCCGATTCATGACCCGATCGTTCGCGATGGTACCCAATAAGGTCTCGGCTTTGGGATCCAACACCCCTTCAAAATTGTAGATCGGAGTTTTGGTTTTGAAGTCGATCCGCAGAACTTTGCCTTTGACAACCGATTCCGCAACCAAAGGATCGCCCTTAGCGGGTCCACCATCTAACACCGTGACAAACGCTTTACCAGCTTTCGATTCGATATTAATCAGCAGTACAGTTTGCTCCGCGCCGGGAGCAATGGATACCTTTAAGAAGAAATTGCCATTGGGGATAGGAGGGTTTTCTGCCGCTTGAACCACGGCTGTCAAACCCATTAAAAAACCCATTAAACCGAGAAGTTTTTTCATGTTGTTCCTCGCACTCCGAGTTATTCAGGAAGAATGAAATTCTAGCTAAATGGGAGACGTTAGTGAAGGAAAAACCTGACTAATGCGATTAGGAAAAGTTAAAAATGAGCGATTTCGGATCGGCTGGGTTTTCCAGATGCTATTCGACGGGGGCAAACAACGCAGAAATGAGAGCTTTGAGTTGTTTTTCCTCGACCCGATGAATGGCCTCTTGCGGATCAAGCCAAACACGTTGCCGCGATTTTTTTTCGGGCCATTCCGAAAGGATTTCGGGGTTCTCCATAAGAAAGACGGAAACTTGGTAGCGGGCATCGTACTTTTCATATCGATAAAACCCGATGGGTTCTTCGCGAACGGTCCCCCGTAAACCGGCCTCTTCCCATGCTTCCTGAAGGGCGGCTTCCTCGGGAGTGAATCCGGGGTCAATCCAACCTTTCGGGATGATCCAACGGCCTCGGTTCGAGGTGATCAAACACACTTTTCCTTCAAGTATTGCCAACACACCGGCTTGTTGAATCACTTTGGCCATGTCGTCTCTAGGTTGATGAACACGTTCTTTATCAATCATTTCTCGAAAAGCGAATTTCGTCAATTCTAACTTCAGGGGTTTCCGAGATTTTGACCCAAATTTTGTTCCCTTAATACATTATGATGGTCCGAAATTATGTTAGACACATGAGAATTCCCAATCTCCATAAAATCTTCATCAAGTTGACTCAACTTGGCTCAACTTCAGTCAACTTGACTCATCTCGACTCAACTCAACATATCTCGATTCAACTTGTCTCAACTCGAATCATCTCGAATCGATTGGACCTAATTTGACTTGACTTAACTTGACTAGGCTCAGCTTAGCTCAACGATGTCTTTATCTTGCAAAACGTGATCTTTGGTCACCGACATGCCATCGAATCGTGCGCTGCCCCATACCTTGGCCGATTTGAGATTCTCTGCAAGTTCGCTATGCACCTTCTCTGCAAAATCCAACACGGTGCCACCGATGGGAATCGTAAATGGGGCGGTCATATCGGCGGGTTTGCCCGGTAATTTGCTATAGATGCGGATCACACCCAATAACCGATACAGTTCGGCCTTCAATTGATCTAAACCTTGACCGGTTTCGGCAGAAACTTCGATAATCCGGAACCGATTCCCCATCATCTCTTTGAAAATTTCGAGCCGATCTTTAGCCCCTTCGACATCCATTTTATTGGCGACCACTACGGTTTTGATGTGATAGACCGACGGATCATCATCAACTTCGGGAAGTTGATCCACCAGAATGCGACGACGTTTCTTGAGTTGCTCGATTACGACCTCTGCGGCAAATGGGCCGTCATCGTCTCCCATATCAACGACCAGTGCGACTCCGTCGGCTCCTCGGGTGAAATCGGTAACGTAATTTTCGTAAAAGTCAGCCGTGATCGGCGGCAGTTCAATCAGTTGAACGCGAACATCCTCAAAATCCATCATACCTGGAACCGGTTCGCGAGTCGTGAACGGGTACAAGGCCACTTCAGGGGTGGCTTTGGTGAGTTTTCGCAGTAGGCTACTCCGACCACTATTGGGACTTCCTACTAAAACGATCTGACCGGCCCCTTGTCGTGGTATCTTGATACTCGTGGGGGATTTTTTTACGGTCGATTGGGCGACTTCGAT
>CAZFDX010000068.1:0-2572 GCA_964518325.1 uncultured Alcaligenaceae bacterium
AAAGACCCCAAAGACCCCAAAGACCCCGTTGATCCCAAGAAAGACCCTGAACCCAAAAAGAACGAACGCTAATCCCCCCTCGACTGGACATTCCACAAAACGCTAATCCTCCCTCGATTGGACATTTCATAAACTGATGCCTTGAGGAGTTTCTTTAAGAGGTCATCTGGCTTGAAGACCAAGATTCCACTGCACAAAATGCTCGCGGCCGAGCTGCTGGGGACGTTTGTTCTTGTGTTCGCGGGGACAAGTGCGATCGTCGTCAATTCTAACGGGGGGGCCGTCTCTCATGTTGGGGTGGCCCTCACCTTTGGTTTGGTTGTCTTTGCACTCATCGCGGCGCTAGGTGATATTTCTGGCGCTCACCTGAATCCTGCGGTGACACTGGGATTTTGGCTGGCTCGCCGGTTTCCGGTTCGCCGTGTTCTCCCCTATGTGTTGTGTCAATGTCTTGGGGCCATTTTGGCGAGTCTGTGTGTGCGGCTGTTGTTCCCTGCGGACGAATCGTTGGGCGGCACTCGTCCCGCCGGTTCGGTTTGGCAGTCTTGGGCGCTCGAATTGTTACTCACTGCTTTTTTGATGTTCGTGATCCTCAGCGTCTCTCATGGCGCCGCCGAGAAGGGGATTACCGCAGGCCTCGCCATCGGGGGAGTCATCGGTTTAGAGGCTCTCTTCGCAGGTCCCGTGAGTGGTGCTTCCATGAACCCTGCTCGCTCGCTGGGACCCGCTGTCGTCGCGTTCCAATGGGAAACTCTTTGGGTGTATTGCACCGCTCCAATTGTTGGGGCGATGATTGCGATCCCCGCTTGCCGCTGCATCCGCGAGGCAGGTTGCTGCTCTTCCCCAACTTGTCACCAAACCATTTCCTGACGAAACAATCTCCTGACGAAACGATTTCCTAACGAGACGATTTCCTAGCCAATGAATCTCGCAGATCGCACCACGATCCGGAATCGCCCAAAACGAAATTCCCTAATTCCCTAACCTTCCCAATCGGGCCTTGTAAATTCCTCTTGACCAAATTGCCCTGTTGTGGTTTACTACTTCCTCTCGAATCACACCTTCGTTCAGGATGAACAGCTATGATGTGCGAGCATGTGGAAGCTCTGATTGACAAAATCAATAAACGCCAAGCCGTTGTTGGGATCATCGGCCTAGGCTATGTCGGGTTACCTTTAGCCCGAGCCTTTGCCAATAAGGGGTTTGCCGTTCTGGGTTTCGATATCGATTCTCGAAAAGTTCGTGCCCTGAATCGGGGAGAAAGTTACATCAAGCAAATCCCTGCCACCGATATTCAACAAATGCGATCCCAACGGTTTGAAGCGACCGATCGCTTTGACCGGCTGAACGAAGCCGATGCGGTGATTATCTGCGTGCCGACCCCTTTGACGGAAAGCCGTGAGCCGGACCTGACTTATGTGGTGAACTCGGTGCGGGCCATCGCAGAAAAACTTCGTGCGGGTCAGTTAATTGTTCTGGAAAGTACCACCTACCCTGGCACAACTCGCAAAGTGGCCTTACCGATTTTAGAGAATAAAAAGCTCATGGTCGGTCGCGATTTCTTCCTCGCATTCAGTCCCGAACGAGAAGACCCTGGCAATCAAAATCACGGCTTGGCGAATCTTCCCAAGGTGGTTGGAGGCCACGACCCCAATAGCCAACGGATTGCCACCACCCTTTATGGGCAGATCGTTCCGCAAGTGGTTCCCGTTTCTTCCCCCGAGGTGGCAGAAGCCTGCAAAATTTTGGAGAACACCTATCGAGCAGTGAATATCGCTTTGGTCAATGAGCTAAAGGTTTTGTACGATCGCATGGGAATCGATGTTTGGGAAGTGATCGAAGCCGCTAAGACCAAACCCTTTGGCTTTCAGGCCTTTTACCCCGGTCCCGGATTGGGGGGGCATTGTATCCCCATCGATCCGTTCTATCTCACTTGGGTAGCGCGACAGTATGGCATGAATACCCGATTCATTGAATTGGCGGGTGAAATCAACACGGCCATGCCTCAATATGTGATCTCGAAAGTGGCCGATGCGTTGAACGATTTGGGTAAGCCTGTCAAGGGTTCGCGCGTGATGATTTTGGGAATGGCCTACAAAAAAGATGTGGATGATCCGCGTGAATCGCCCGGCTTTGAACTGATGGAATTACTTCTGCATAAGGGGGCCAAAGTTTCCTATAACGATCCGCACATCCCCAAGCTGCCTCACATGCGAAATTGGCCAACCCTGAAAATGGAAAGCACTCCCCTTTCCCCTGCAACCTTGGCCGAGCAAGATTGCGTTCTAATCTGCACCGATCATGCTGCCTTTGATTGGGACCTAATTGCTCAACATGCGACTTTGATTGTTGACACTCGGAACGCTCTGAAAAAAGCGAAGGTCAAAGCCCGCCACGTTGTCAAAGCCTAGTTTCTCCGGCAAAAATTGACCCCCCCCCGATCTCATCGCCAGAGCGGCTCCCTTCTCCCATTTACCTTTCGCACAAGCCGGCTCCTCCCGTTTCTTCGAGAGCTTGTTTCTTCGAGAGTTTGTTTCTTCGAGAGTTTGTTTCTTCGAGAGTTTGTTTCTTC
>CAZFDX010000069.1:0-3578 GCA_964518325.1 uncultured Alcaligenaceae bacterium
CGACCATGCGTTGTCCACTGCCATAACTCGTGTCGTTGGTCATTTTTTTGATAGTGCCTTTACTTTGTGTACGTTCCCGCTTGGCTGCTTCTAATCGTAAGAGACGCATCTACGCCGCGACCGGCCGAGCCTATGCCTTGCGAAAATGGTTCTTGAGTGTCCGCGTTTCGACCGCAATCGCATGGGCCACCACATCGGGTCCAATCGAGCGATGACAATTTGCCGAGATAAAACGCAACGCGGCTGCCACCATCGGATCATCCACAGCAAAGAAATCGGTCGATTCGCGCACCAATAAACCTTGGGGGGGCAAACGAATCGATTCGTATTTTTTCTTGGGTTGTCGAATCATACGATGCAACAGTTGAGCGGCCTCGTAGCCGATGCGATCGTAGCCAATTTCCATACTGGTTAACGAAGGATGGGGATGTTCGCACAAAGTCTCTTCGTTTTTGCCAGCAATAATCGCTACCTCCGTGGGAACGTGCCAGCCCCGCCGATGACACGCTTGCACCACCATGCGACCGCACCCTTCGGAACCCACATATACCCCAATGGGTAAACGCCATTGGTCCATCCACCGTTCGATCTCCTCTTCGGTCTTTCGCCAATGAATCAAATCTTTCCAAGGATTCTGAGGAATTAGGGCCGAGATACAGGAAAAGCCTGCCTCGGTTAAACATCGCTGAAACTCGGCCACCTCCACGATATGTTCCAAATTCTCGAAAGAAGTCAGCGTCCCAAAGGAACGAAATCCCCGAGACAATAAATGCTCTGCCAATTCTCGCCCCACGAGAGTTGAGTCGGGATAGACGCCGATGACCTTATGATGAGCAGGGGAACTAGCCCATACATTCACGACGGGGATTCGTTTTTTTCGGGCCTGTTCCACTAAGGGAAGATTCGCCCGAGCAATGACCCCATCGTATGGAAGCTGCTTCGCAGGGGACTCCCGAAGAGTATTGTGAGTAAACTCATCGATGATCGTTTTCCAGCCATGAGCCTTGGCGTATTCTTGGATGCCTGCAAAAATACTGGCATGCCTTTTATAGGGCCATTGCAGGTCGAGCATGATTGCCACCCGAAGGGATTTCTTGCTCATCGATGGATTCCTAAAAACGGGATTGTTTTTCTTAAAAACGTGATTCGCTTCTGGTACATTATCTGCAATAAAAGGGAATTCAAGTCTCTCTTCCATGAGTGCCCAAATCGAGAGGAGCGAGAGAAAAATCGTCGAGATAATTCGCGATGGTCAAAATGTTCGTGACGATCATTCCCCCCCCACGTTGGTTTATTGCGGAGGAATGGGATTGATTGAACGATCGCCCTTTTGAGATGCCCCCAACAACATTGCGGAGGAATTAGCTTGTTTGATTGATTGAACGATCGCCCTTTTGAGATGACAACGACAACAGTAAGGGCGATTGAATCGATCGATCGCCTTTTGAGATGACCCTCAACGACAAGGTACAATTATGATGCGTATTCTCTGCTGGACAGCTCTCATCGGGAGCGCGATTTTGCTTCCCCTGTCGGAATCGGAAGTGAATGCCGAGAAACCCAGCGAGGTTTCTCTGAAACCGGACGATAAACCGGGTGCCTCGGGTAAGCCCATCAAAGTGTTCATTTTAATGGGTCAATCGAATATGGTGGGCATGGGGGATATTGGCCCCGAAAACGTCAAGGGGACCTTGACCTATCTGACAAAGACGGAAAAAAAATACCCCTACTTGCTTGATAGCGAAGGGAAATGGACCTCTCGCAAAGATGTGTACTACTACGATGCTCGGGTTAAGAAAGGGGCGCCGCTCAGTCCGACCGCCAACAATGGCAAAGCGATCGGCCCCGAATTAGGCTTCGGTTATGTGATGGGGGCCTTTTTCGATGAACCCGTACTCATCATCAAATCCTGTATTGGCAATCGAAGTTTGGGCTGGGATTTATTACCCCCTGGAAGTAAATCCTACACCTATGAAGGAAAAACATATGCAGGATATAAAGAAACCCCTGATTGGTGGATCGAAGGGCAACCCAAACGGGAAGTGAATTGGTACGCGGGCAAACAATACGATGACGATATGACCAATGCCAAAGAGGCTTTGAAAAATATCGCTAAATGGTACCCCGATTATAAGGATCAGGGGTACGAAATTGTGGGCTTTGTTTGGTGGCAAGGGCATAAGGACTCGGGGAATGCGGCTCATGCCAGTAAATATGAAGAGAATCTTGAACGGCTGATCGAAAGTTTACGCAAAGATTATAACGTGCCGGCGGCGAAATTTGTCCTCGCTACTGGTTGTGGCAACCCTGGCAAGGAAGGACTAGGTCTGAAAATTGCCGAAGCCCAACTTGCAATCGGTGATCCCAAAAAATACCCGAAATTCGCCAAGAATGTGAAAGCTATCGACTCTCGCGACCTATGGCGAGAAGTGGCTGATTCTCCCAAAAATCAGGGCTATCATTATAACCGAAATGCTGAAACCTACATGGAGGTTGGTCTGCGCCTTGGTTGGGCTATGGTCGAGCTGCTCAAGTCGGATAAGAAATAAACAACTAACCCTTTTTAGATAACTAAAAGGTGTTGCTCCTCGAAACTCTCCATCTTGGAAAAGGATTCCGATGAATCGAATCATCTTTTTCTTATTGCTCTGGGCTGTGCCAGTTTCTGCGGCTCCTCGACCGAATATCCTCATCATATTGGCGGACGATCTGGGCTATTCGGACTTGGGTTGTTACGGCGGGGAAATACAAACTCCGAACTTGGACAAATTAGCGAAAAACGGGCTGCGCTTCACACAAGCGTACAATACTACCCGTTGTTGGCCATCCCGAGCGGCTTTGTTAACCGGCTACTATGCGCAACAAGTCAATCGGGATAAACTCCCGACCATTCAAGGGGGGGGGGCACAAGGGGGTCGGCCCACTTGGGCGCGACTTCTTCCCGATTTTCTCAAACCGTATGATTATCGATGTTACCATAGCGGGAAATGGCATATCGATGGCAAAGTTTTAGCTGGTGGTTTCGATCGATCTTTGAATATCAATAGCCCCGGAAATTTCTTTACAGCTCGCGGAAGTTTCCTCAATGATGTGGCCGTGAAAGTCCCCGCAGACGAAAAGGGGCACTATATCACCATCGCCACCGCCGATCACGCGATTGATTGCCTGAAAGAACATGCCAAAGAGCATGCCAATAAACCGTTTTTCCAATACGTTGCCTTCCATGCGCCGCACTTTCCCTTGCATGCACTGCCTGAAGATATTGCCAAGTATCAGGATAAATATCTCAAAGGTTGGGATCATATGAGAGAGGCCCGCTTCGAGCGGCAAAAGAAATTGGGCTTCGGGGGCACACTCTCTGCCATGGAACGGGATGTTGGTCCCCCTTATTATTACGCCGATGCCTTCAAAAAACTCGGTGCGGGTGAAGTGGACCGCCCCATCGAATGGGAGAAGTTAACCAAAGAACAACAACAAGTCCAAGCAACCGAAATGGCGATCCATGCCGCCAGGGGCTGGCTCATATACAAATCTACAGCTGCAGACGTATCGTCCGCTCTAAGTTACTGTGGTGGACC